>NZ_JBQDYQ010000022.1:0-50041 GCF_052105255.1 Brevibacterium sp. | reverse complement strand
AGTTCCTACTCTGCCAGCCAGTCCCAGACCAGCCACCATCAATACTCACAGTAGTTCTGGGGAGAAGTTATCCACAGATTAGTACGGACTATTGCCGTATGATGCCGGATAGTGCAATTTGGTTTCATGTACCTAAGTATGACGACTCAAAAGCTCTATCGGCTCGGGTTCACCAAAGACGAGATCCGGCGCGGGGAGAAGTGCTGCCTCGAACGCGTAGCGCGAGGACGATATGTGGCCACCGGCTCCTGTGCGGACGCGCGACATGAGCCGATCTGGGCGGCCCTGACCGAAGCCGACTTCGAGGAATTCGGCTACCAGGGCGATATGCGCGATGAGATCGAACCCCTGAGAGTGCTCATTCGCACGCGGGCCGAGAAGATCCACTCCGCATCGGGGCGATGGCGGGTGACGAAAGGGCGCGAGGTCTTCTCCCATGTGTCGGCGGCACTCATCCACGACCTCCCGATCGCCTATCCGGTCGGGACGAGGGTGGAGGTGTTCCGGCCGAACGTCAGTCGAAAGTACCGGCACCTCTATGTGCGCAATCGCGAGATTCCGTCTGCTCACCGGAAGATGGTCGGCATCTATGCGGTGACGACGATGGAGCGCACGCTCATCGACATCGCCCGAGACTATGGTCCGGACGTGTCCGTGCCGATGCTCGACGAGGCGATCCGCCGGCGCCGCACCACGCGTTTCCGCATCGAAGCGGTGCTGGCGGAGTGTCCCGAATCCCGCGGGGGCGCCGCGGTGCTGCGTGCTCTCGACCTCACCGACGGCAGGCGCGAGGCCCCCTCGGAGTCGATCGCAGCGGTGCGCTTCTTCGAACACGGCATCACCGGATTCGAACCGCAGGTGGAGTTCTTCGGCCACCTCGGCGAGGTCATCGCCCGCGTCGACTTCTGCAACCACGATGCCCGACTCATCGTCGAGATCGACGGGATGGAGAAGTACACGATGGAGGGCCGTTCGACACGAGAGAGCCTCGCCGCAGAGAAGGCGCGTGAAGCAGCGCTCGAGGCCCGGGGGTACAAGATCATCCGGCTGACCTTCGGAGACCTGTTTCGCACCGCGCCGTTCGAACGCATCCTCGGGACCCTTGCCGCGCGTCTGCGCACCGGATGATGTGCCCAGAAGCACCTGACGGCGGCCCAGCAACCTCGCGCGCGGTTGCTGGGCCGCCGTCAGGTAGCAATTAGGGGAGGAGTTGGGTGCGGAGGCGGGCGACGTGGCCGCGGGCGTCGACGTCGTACTCGGCGTGGCTCAGCGTGCCGTCGGCGCCGATGACGAAAGTCGAGCGCTGGGTTCCCTGGAACGTGTGCTCCCCGATCGTCTTCTGCCCATAGCTGCCGTAGGCCTTCGCCACCGCCGCACGGGGGTCGGACAGCAGCGAAAACGTCAGTCCCTCCTCGGCGGCGAATTCCTTGAGCGACTCGGTGTCATCGGGGAGACGCCGAGGACCTCGAAGCCGGCGGCTGCCAGCGCAGAGAGATTGTCCCGGAAATCGCAGGCCTCCGTCGTGCAGCCCGGCGATGCCGCCTTCGGGTAGAAGTAGACGATGACGCTGCGGCCGGCGAAGTCGTCTTTCGATAAGGTCCGCCCCTCGGCGTCGGTGAGGATGAAGTCGGGAGCGATGTCTCCGACGGTGAGCTGAGTCTGAGTAGTCGTGGTCACGGTGCGTCCTTTCGTCGTTGAAATGGTCTGTTCAGCGGCGAGCTGAGTGCGCACGCCTGCGCGGCCGTGTCCTCGATGAGCGCTTCGGCGCGCTCGGACAGGGTGGTGAGGTCCGCCGGTCCCGGTGCGATCGACAGCGCCGCCGTGATCCCGGCCTCCCGGCACTCCGCGGCGGACAGGCCGACCCGACCGGCGATGACGATCACCCTCGCCGAGGCGGGGGCGTGGTCCCGTACGGCCGCGACGACCTTCCCGCCCAAGGATTGGGAATCGAAGGATCCCTCTCCCGTGAGCACAAAGTCGGCATCGGCCAGCGCCTCGGACAGTCCCGCAGCCTCGGCGACCATCGTCGATCCGGGGACCACCTCGGCGCCGAGCAGCGTCGTCAGCGCCAGCGGAATCCCGCCGGCGGCCCCGAATCCCGGAGTCGCTGCCAGGTCTCTCGCCTCGGTGGAGCTGCCGGTGAGCAACCCCGCCAAATGACCGAGTCCGGAATCGAGCACGGTCACCGAGTCCGTATCCGCTCCCTTCTGCGGGCCGAAGACCGAAGCGGCCCCGCGGGGCCCGGTGAGCGGATTGTCGACGTCGACGGCGATGCGCCACCGCACCGTCGTGGCCCGTCGGTCCAGCTCCGAGGTGTCGACCGCGGAGATCGATGCCAGCCCGCCTCCGCCCGGTGTGACCGGCTGACCTGCGGCGTCGGTGAAGCGTGCGCCGAGGGCGGCCAGGATTCCGGTCCCGCCGTCCGTGCTCGCCGAGCCGCCGATGCACAGCAGGATCTCCTCGACCCCGAGTTCGAGTGCCGCGGCTGCGATGAGCCCGACGCCGTAGGTATCGGCGCGTTCGGGCTGCAGCCCCACATCCGAGACCTGTGGCAGGCCATTGGCTTGGGCGGCTTCGATGACCGCGGTCCGTCCGTCCGGGGAGAGACCGAAGTCCGCCGAGGTGGTCCTGCCCAGGGCATCGACCGTGTCCACGGTGCGCGGCCGAGTTCCCCAGACGGCGAGCAGAGCGTCGAGCGTGCCCTCCCCGCCGTCGGCGAAAGGCAGCTCGGCGACTCGCGCGTCGGGGAAGACCGCCCGGGCGCCCCGGGCCATGGCGGCCGCGGCGGCAGGGGCGGAGGCCGAACCTTTGAAGGAATCGGGCGCACAGACGATCGTCGGGGTCTGATCATTGGGATACAGGCTCATGCACTCATTCAACCTCATCGTCGATGGCCGGACATGCGGCGGTTGCCATACACCCAGTATCCACCATGCGAAATAAATTTTCCACAAAAGTGTGTGAGCAATTTGACATTGCCGATGACGCCCAGCAGACTCGGAGCAGTTGTTCGGAAATGGTATTCCGAACGGTGAAAGTCATTCAGCCCTGCCAAGGAGGTCACCGTGGACCTGGCCGAGTTCAACCGACTCCCAGCCGATGATGCCCGCGGAATTCTGCGTCCCTGCCTCGACGTCGACCGGTGGATCGACGCGGTCGTCGACGCCCGCCCCCTGGCTGACCTCGACTCCGCCAAGGCCGCATCACGAACTGCGACACCGCTGACCACCGTCGAGATCGACGCCGCGATGTCCCATCATCCGCGCATCGGCGAGAAGGCGAAGGGCGACAGCGCCGAGGCAGCCCATTCGAGCAGTGAACAGGCCGGACTGGGCACCATGGAAGCCGATGTGCAGTCCCAGCTGGCCGCAGGCAACGCCGCCTACGAAGCCCGCTTCGACCGCGTCTTCCTCATCCGCGCCGCCGGGCGCACCCCTGAGGAGATACTGTCCGAACTGCAGCGCCGCATGGACAACACCGCAGAGGATGAGACCGCCGAGGTCGGGCAGCAGCTCATCCAGATCGCCGAACTCAGACTCGAAGGAATCCTCGCATGAGCTTCATCACCGCCCACGCGCTCGACTCGATGGTCGGCACCCCTGCCGCCGACCTCGAGGTCACTCTCTACTCCGGTGACGAGGTCATCGTCTCGGCCCGCACCGACGACAACGGACGTGTCTCGGACTTCGGCCCCGACCACCTCGAGCCGGGCAACTACCGGATCGTCTTCGGCACCGGCGAATACTTCGCGGCCCGAAAGGTCGACCACTTCCATCCCGTGGTCACCATCGACTTCACCGTCCAGGCCGGCCAAGAGCACTATCACATTCCGCTGCTGCTCAGCCCCTTCGCCTACAGCACCTACCGCGGCAGCTGAGCCGCGCCTACAGCCGCTCACAGGGGAAGCAGGCCCCCTGCAGGATCGCCATCCTCAACAAACCGCCGAAGCCGACCGGCAACTGCCGGCAGGCCTCGCCAATCGAATGGTCACGGTGTGCGCTGGGCCGCACGCCGACGAATTGGAGGAAGAAAATGAGCAAGGTCCGACTGACATCGAACCAGTACGGCAAGGCGGAGAACCGACTCATGCGGGTCTACCGCGATACCGACCGCCACGAGATCCGCGATCTCAACGTCACCTCGCAGCTGTGGGGCGATTTCGAGACCGCGCACACCCAAGGCAACAACGAGCACGTCGTCGCCACCGACACCCAGAAGAACACGGTCTTCGCGAAGGCCAAGGAGCTGGGCGTGAGCTCGCCCGAGCAGTTCCTCATGGGCCTGGCCGACCATTTCACGTCGAGCTTCGACTGGGTCACCGGCGGGCGCTGGGAGGCCGAAGAATACGGCTGGGATCGGATCAACGACCACAAGCACTCGTTCTTCAGGTCCGCACCCGAGGTCCGCACCGTCGTCTTCACCCGCGACGGCGACAAAGACACGCTGATCTCCGGCTTCAACGGGCTCACCGTGCTCAAGACCACGGAATCGGGCTTCGTCGGCTACCCGAAGGACAAGTACACGACCCTGCCGGAGACCGACGACCGGATCCTCGCCACTGATATCGCCACCCGATGGATCTACAACACCACCGACCTCGACTTCGAGGCCGTCTACACGAAGGTCAAGGAGATCATCCTCGACTCATTCACCGACCACTTCTCCCATGCCCTGCAGCATACGCTGTACCAGATGGGGGAGAAGGTCATCGAGGCCGTGCCGGAGATCGACGAGATCCGCTTCTCGTGCCCGAACAAGCACCACTTCGTCTATGACATCGACCGTTTCGGGCTCGAGAACCCGAACGAGGTCTTCATCGTCGCCGACCGTCCCTACGGCCTCATCGAAGCCACCTTCACCCGTGAAGGCGTCGACGAGAACAAGGACGCGTGGGCGCAGGTCGCCGGCTTCTGCTGAGACCTGACCATCACCTGCTGAGACAGGACTTTCCATCTCCGGGCTCCCGGGGTACTGTTCCGGGAGCCCGGATCCCGTGAGAAGGAAACCCCGATATGACACAGGACACAACCTCGTCGAGTTCGAGGGGAATCACCGACGAAGAGGTCGATGAATGGATCGAGTCCTGGGAAGGGCTCGTCGACGCGCGCGGAACCCAGCGCGCGGCCGAGATCATGGAGGCGCTGCGTGCACGCGCGGCCACGAACTCCGTCGCCCAGCCCAAGGTCACCACCACTGACTACGTCAACACCATCCCCGTCGACCAGGAGCCGTTCTATCCGGGTGAGGAGAAGGTCGAACGTCGCTTCCGGAAATGGCTGCGCTGGAACGCCGCCATGCTCGTCCACCGGGCGCAGCGGCCCGAGATCTCCGTGGGCGGACACATCTCCACCTACGCCGGCGCCGCGACACTCTACGAAATCGGATTCAACAACTTCTTCCGCGGCCAGGACCATCCCGGCGGCGGCGACCAGGTCTTCTTCCAGGGCCATGCTTCACCGGGGATGTACGCCAGGGCGTTCCTCGAAGGCCGCCTGTCCGAGGCTGACCTCGACGGGTTCCGGCAGGAGGTCTCCCGTGCCCCGCATGGACTGAGCTCGTATCCGCACCCACGGCTGATGCCGGAGTTCTGGCAGTTCCCGACCGTGTCGATGGGGCTCGGCCCGATCAACGCGATCTATCAGGCGCAGATGAACCGCTACCTCCACAACCGCGGCATCTCCGACACCTCGGATCAGCGGGTGTGGGCGTTCCTCGGCGACGGTGAGATGGACGAACCCGAATCGCGCGGCGCCCTGCAGCTGGCCGCCAACGAAGGGCTCGACAACCTCACCTTCGTCGTCAACTGCAACCTCCAGCGCCTCGATGGACCCGTGCGCGGCAACGGCAAGATCGTCCAGGAGCTCGAGGCGACCTTCACCGGCGCCGGCTGGGACGTCATCAAGGTCCTGTGGGGACGCGAATGGGATGACCTGCTGGCCGCCGACCGCACCGGCGACCTCGTGAAGATCATGAACGAGACCCTCGACGGGGACTACCAGACGTTCAAGGCCGAATCCGGCGGATTCATCCGCGACAACTTCTTCGGCCGCACCCCTGCCACGAAGGGCCTCGTCGACCACCTGTCCGATGACGAGATCTGGAATCTCAAGCGCGGCGGCCACGACTATCACAAGGTCTTCGCCGCCTACCAGAAGGCCGTGAACACCAAGGGCAAGCCGACCGTCATCCTCGTGCAGACCGTCAAGGGCTACGGTCTGGGCACGACGTTCGAGTCCCGCAACGCCACTCACCAGATGAAGAAGTTCACCGCCGACGACGTCAAGGCCTTCCGCGATCGGATGGACATCCCGATCAGCGATAAGGTCATCGACGAGGATCCGTATGCCGTGCCCTACTACCACCCGGGCAAGGACTCCGAGGAGATCCAGTACATGCTCGACCGTCGGCGTCAGCTCGGCGGATTCCTGCCGGCGCGGAAGCCGGAGAACAATCGGATCACCCTGCCCGCACCGAGTGACAAGGCGTTCGCGCAGACGAAGAAGGGCTCGGGGCAGCAGATGGCCGCCTCGACGATGGCCTTCGTCCGGCTGCTCAAGGACCTCATGCGAGAGAAGGGGCTGGGCGAGCGGATCGTGCCGATCATCCCCGATGAGGCCCGCACCTTCGGCATCGACGCGTTCTTCCCGACCGCGAAGATCTACAACCCGAACGGGCAGAACTACCTCGCCGTCGACCGCGAGATGTTCCTCTCCTACAAGGAAGCCACCAGCGGTCAGCTCCTCCACGTGGGCATCAACGAGGCCGGTGCCGCCGCCGGATTCACCGCTGCGGGTACCGCGTACTCGACCCACGGCGAACCGATGATCCCGGTCTACGTGTTCTACTCGATGTTCGGGTTCCAGCGCACCGGCGACGCCTTCTGGGCCGCCGGTGACCAGATGACCCGCGGGTTCATCATCGGCGCCACCGCCGGTCGCACGACCCTGACCGGCGAGGGCCTGCAGCACGCCGACGGCCATTCCCCGGTGCTCGCGGCCACGAATCCGGCCGTGCGCGTCTTCGATCCGGCCTTCGGCTACGAGATCGGGCACATCGTCCGCGACGGACTGCATCGCATGTACGGCGAGCACGACCTCGGCGAGGACGAGCGCAACGTCATGTACTACCTCACCGTGTACAACGAACCGATGCTCCAGCCGGCCGAACCGGACGACGTCGACGTCGAGGGCATCCTCAACGGCATCCACCGCGTCGCCGAGGCGTCCCCGGGTGACCGTCCGCATGCGCAGCTGCTCGCCTCCGGTGTGGCCGTGCCGTGGGCGCTCGAAGCCCGGGACCTGCTCGCCGCCGACTGGGGCGTCGACGCCGCCGTCTGGTCGGTGACCTCATGGGCCCAGCTGCGCCGCGACGGCCTCGACTGCGAGGCAGCAGAGCTCAACGCCGCCGACGGCACCGAGGCGGCCGACCGCGTGCCGTACGTGCGGCAGAAGCTGGAGGGCCAGCCGGGACCGATCGTGGCCACGAGCGATTTCGACTCGACTCAGCCGGATCTCATCCGGCCGTACCTCGACCACGATTTCGCGACCCTCGGCGCCGACGGGTTCGGCTTCTCCGACACTCGCGCCGCCGCACGCAGGCACTTCAAGATCGACGCGCACTCGATGGTCGTGCGCACCCTGCAGCTGCTTGCCAAGCGCGGTGAGATCGACGGATCCATCCCCGCCGAGGCGGCTCGACGTTATCGTCTGAACGACGTCAACGCCGGCACTTCGGGAACGGCCGGCGGAGACTCCTGACCCGATCGGAGAACTGAAGTCAGCGGCCGCTCTGCATCTCTGCGGAGATGCGGGCGGCCGCGTCTTTGAGCAGGGGCACGGCGCGATCGGCGAACGACTGGTCGACGCGGCTGATCGGTCCCGATACGGAGATCGCCAGAGGAACGGGGGAGTCGGGGATGGCCATGGCAAAGCAGCGCACTCCCAGCTCCTGCTCCTGCTCGTCGATGGCATAGCCGCGCTCACGGATGCGGCCCAGCTCGGCCTCGAGCTCGTCGATCGTGCCGATGCTGTATTCCGTGGGGGTGGGCATTCCTGCGGTGGCGGCGATACGCCTCACCTGCTCGGAACCCAGGCCCGCGAGGATGGCCTTGCCGACCCCGGTCGCGTGCATATGGGCACGTCGTCCCACCTCGGTGAACATCCGCATCTGTCGTTCGGAGGCGACCTGATCGACGTAGACGACCATGTCTCCGTCCATCGTCGCCACATTCGCCGACTCCCCGAGTTCGGCGACGAGCTCGCGCAGATAGGGTCGGGCGATCGCGCCGAGCTGAGAGCCGGCGATATCGCCGAGCCGCACCAGACCGGGTCCCAGCGCATAGCCGCGGTCGGGCAGCTGCCGGACCACGCCGAGGTTGACCAGGGTGTTGAGTAGGCGGTGGATCGTCGGCAGAGGCAGATTGACGTCCGCGGCGATATGGCTCAGTGTCGCCGATCCTGCGGAGTTCGCGATGCATTCAAGCAGCCCGAACGCACGTTCGACGGACTGCACTCCGCCCTTGGACTGGCGGACCGCCGGGGTGTCGTTGCTGCTCATCGAAGTTCCTTAATCTGTGGTGAGTCTCAGCAGTGAAACTCCGTTCAGTGTAGTCGTGAATGGAAGAAACTTTCCGAATTCAAGGGTACCGTCTAGAATTTCCGCCAGGCAAAAGTGGACATCCATAATACGGAAATTCGATATCAAGGAGGATATTTCCCATGGTCGCCACCAGCCCCGGATACTCCACCCGGCTGCGTCATCCCCTCGGTCATCGACCCGGAGGTTGCGAAGAAGGTCGCCGAGGCGGTCGCCCACGTCTCGTCCTGATGGCCCAGAGAGCCTTACGTGCCTGGGGGTGGAGAATGAGAGACAATGAGGCCGGGCCGGGCGTTGCCGCCTCGCCGTCGAACCCCGTGCAGAGAAAGAGAATGTGAAAGTGGAACGATCAACACTGGCCGATATCGACTCGCTGCTGGGGGACACGGACGAGCTTCTGGCGACCGCGTATCCGGGAGATCGCGACGTCCGACAGCCCGTGCACACCGTGTACGTGCCCGGACACCGCACGAGTGCGGACCTGCCGTACCAGTGGGGTCAGCAGGCGCTTGAGTGCGTCGAGGCCCACGGCGGAATGCTGCAGCTGGCCGAACGTGTCATCACCGCCGCCAACAAGGAATCCGGGCCCGCGATCCCCGGCCAGGTGGCCAGCATCCATCAGGTTGCCCGAGAGGCCGAACTCCTCGCCGAGGCGGTCACCGCGAAACTCGAACGTGAGCCGATCGAGGACCTGCGCCTGGACTTCGAAGACGGTTTCGGCGACCAGGGCGATGAGACCGAGGACCGGTGGGTCGTCCAGGCCGCCCGCGATGCGGTGGCCGGGCGCACCGAGAAGGGAGCCCCTGGCTTCGTCGGCATCCGCTTCAAATGCATGGAGAAGGCCACCCGGGAACGCGGTCTGCGCACCCTCGACCTGTTCCTGACCGAGCTCATCAAGGCCGGCGGCAGTCTGCCGGACAACCTCGTGCTCACCCTCCCGAAGGTCAGCACCGTCGACCAGGTGAGGGCGATGGTGCTCGCCGCTCGTGCGCTGGAAGCCGAGCACCGCCTCGGCGAGGGGACGATCACCTTCGAGATCCAGGTCGAGACCCCGCAGATCGTCCTCGCCGCCGACGGCACCGTGCCCCTGGCGACGGCACTGCAGGCCGGGGCCGGGCGCGTGACCTCGCTGCACTACGGAACCTATGACTATTCGGCGTCGCTGGGCGTGGCCGCGGCCTACCAGGCGATGGACCATCCGGTTGCGGACTTCGCGAAGAACCAGATGATGCTCGCCGTCGCCGGCACCGGAGTCCACCTCTCCGACGGGTCGACGAACATCCTCCCGCTCGGCGAACCCGCAGAGGTCCACCACGGTTGGGCGCTGCACGCCGGCCTCGTCCGCCGCCACCTCAAGCGGGGGATCTACCAGGGCTGGGACCTGCACCCGCACCAGCTGCCGACCCGGTTCCTGGCGACTTTCGCCTTCTACCGCGAAGGCGGGGCCAGGGCGGCGCAGCGCCTGCACGACTATGTGTTCAAGGCGGATTCGACGGTCCTCGACGAACCCGCCACCGCGAAGGCGCTCGCCCGCTACCTCGATCGGGGGCTCGTCTGCGGAGCCCACACCGAGGAGTTCGTGACCTCGCGGACGAACCTCAGCCTCACACAGCTCGGGCAGCTCGCCCGCACCGGCTCGCTCGACTGAGCGCACTGACCACCGACCGAAGGAGACCCCGCCCATGACGACGACCGACCCGTACACCTACTGGGCCCCGACCGGCGGACACCCGCCGCAGTCCGATCTGCTCACCGACCGTGCTCTCGTCACCGAGGCCTATACGGTCATCCCGCGCGGAGTGCTGCGCGACATCGTCACCTCGAATCTGCCCGAATGGACCGGGACCCGGTCGTGGGTGCTGAGCAAGCCCGTGGCCGGGGGAGCGGTGACGTTCTCGCAGACGATCCTCGAAGTCGCCCCCGGGGGCGGCTCCGAGAAGCCGGAACCGCAGCCCGAGGTCGAGGGGTTCCTCTTCGTCATGGCGGGAACGCTCGAGGTCACTCATGAGGGCACCGCGCACACGCTGACCCCGGGAGGGTTCGCGTTCCTGCCCGCCGGATCGACGTGGTCGGCGACGTCCACCGGCACCGAGGCGGCCCGCTTCCATTGGGTGCGCAAACGCTACCAGCCCGTGGCCGGGCTGACCCCGGAGGCGAAGTTCGGCAACGAAGCCGATATCGAGCCTTCGCCGATGCCCGGCACCGACGGACGCTGGCGCACGACCCGTCCGCTCGACCCGGACGATCTCGCCTATGACATGCACGTCAACATCGTCACGTTCGAGGCCGGAGCGGTCATCCCGTTCGCGGAGACGCACGAGATGGAGCACGGCCTCTACGTGCTCGAAGGCAAGGCCGTCTACCGTCTCAACGGCGACTGGGTCGAGGTGCAGGAGGGTGACTTCATCTCCATGCGCGCCTTCTGCCCACAGGCCTGCTATGCCGGCGGTCCCGGACGCTTCCGCTACCTTCTCTACAAGGACGTCAACCGCCAAGTCGAGCTCTGAGAGACGCGATGAAGCGGCTGGCCGGAACGGATTCCGGCCAGCCGCTTCTGTCTTTGTCAGTCGGCTGAGTGTGTCAGTCCACTCAGATGAGCTGCAGCGTCCGGGAGGTGTACTCGGAGACCTCCTTGAGCAGCGTCTCGTCGTCGACGAGGTCGCGGCCCAGCGAAGGGATCATGTTCTTGAAGCTCTTCTCCCAGCCCGCGTACTCACGCGGGAAGCAGGTCTTGAGCAGTTCGATCATGATCGGCACCGCCGTCGACGCACCCGGCGAGGCGCCGAGGAGGGCGGCGATCGAACCGTCGGCCGATGAGATGAGCTCGGTGCCGAACTGGAGCACACCGCCCTTCTTCGGATCCTTCTTCATCACCTGCACGCGCTGACCGGCCTGGATGAACTCCCAGTCGGATGGGTCGATGTTGGGGATGAACTGGTTCATCGCCTCGAAGCGCGCCTTCTTCGTCGCAGCCAGCTCGCCGAGGAGGTAGGTGATGAGATCCGTGTTGTCCTTGGCGACGTTGAGCATCGTGGCGAGGTTGTTCCCGCGCACGGAGAACGGCAGGTCGGTGAAACGGCCCTTCTTGAGGAACTTCGGCGAGAAGCCGGCATAGGGTCCGAACATCAGGTAGTCCTTGCCGTCGACGACACGGGTGTCGAGGTGCGGCACGGACATCGGGGGAGCGCCCTGCGCCGCCTGGCCGTAGACCTTCGCCTGGTGGCGGGCGACGAGATCCTCATTGCCGGTGCGCAGGAAGATTCCGGAGACCGGGAAGCCGCCGTAGCCGCGTCCCTCGGGGATGCCGGACTTCTGCAGCAGCGGCAGCGCGCCGCCGCCGGCGCCGACGAAGACGAACTTCGCGCCCACCTGGTGGGTCTCGTGCGAGAGCAGGTCCTTGACGGTGAGAGTCCATCCGTCGGAGGAGCGCTGCAGATCGGTGACCTGGTGGCTGGTGCGCACGGTCGCGCCCTTGTCGGCGATGTAGCTGAGCAGCTGAGTCGACAGAGAGCCGAAGTCGACGTCAGTGCCCTTCTTGATCCGCGAGATGCCGTTGACCTGTCCCGGTCCGCGGCCTTCGAACATCAGCGGCAGCCAGTCCGCCTGAGTCGCCGGGTCGTCGGTGTACTCCATGTCCGCGAACAGCGGGTTGCGCACCATCGTCTCGTAGCGCTTCTTGATGTAGTCACGGCCCTTGTCGCCGCGGCCGTAGCTGACGTGGGCGACGGGATTGATGAACGACTTCGGGTCGGTGATGACACCGGTGTCGACCAGGTGCGACCAGTACTGGCGCGAGTGGTGGAACTGCTGGTTGATCGTCGAGGCCTTCTTCAGGTCGATCTGACCATTGGAGTCCTCGGGGGTGTAGTTGAGTTCGCAGAGTGCGGCGTGGCCGGTGCCGGCATTGTTCCAGGGACCCGAGCTCTCGGTGGCCACATGGTCGAGCTTCTCGTAGACACGGATGTCCCATTCGGGCTGAAGTTCGGTCAGCATGGCGCCCAGAGTGGCGCTCATGATGCCGCCGCCGATCAAGACGACGTCGACTTTTTCCTGCGGTGAGGGCATTTGGACTCTCATTCCTCGTCTCTGACTACGTGTATTCGTCTCTCAGGGTACTCTCCGGCATCAGCACTCCTGTAACCCGGGCAGTGGCAACAGCCCGTTCCGAGAGCATTCTCACAGCGGATGAGTGTCCGCACCAGCCGTCGGAATCCGACCATTCGGACGCTTTGGCAAGACAGTCTGTGTTGCTCGCCACAAGGTGTGCAACTATGGGCACATGTCCAAACGTTTCCTGCTCCGTGACGCGCTGGCCGAATTCCCTCCCTATGTTCCCGGCAAGCCTCCCGTCGCATCCCCGGGCCTGACCCCGTTCAAACTGTCTTCGAACGAAAATCACCTGCCGCCGCTGCCCGGCATCGTCGAATCGGTGGCGACCGCCTCGGCGACTCCGGGGAACTACCCCGATCCCACCGCGGCCGCGCTCGTAGCCGACATCGCCTCCCACCTCGATGTCGAACCCGCCGAGGTGGTCCCCGGCGCCGGTGCCTCCGAGGTCCTCACGGCGCTGACGAACATCACCCTCGAGGCGGGCACCTCCGTGGTCTATCCGTGGCCGTCGTTCGAGATGTACCCGATCCTCGCCTCGGCGAGAGGTGCCCAGAAGCGCCCCGTCGATCTCCTGGCAGACGGTCGCCACGACTTCGCCGGTCTGGCTGCGGCGATCGATGACACCACTCGCCTCGTGCTGCTGTGCTCGCCGAACAATCCGACCGGTCCGACGATCACGGACGCCGAACTCGACGGGTTCCTCGCCGAGGTGCCCGAGTCCGTCGTCGTCGTCCTCGACGAGGCGTACCTCGAATTCGCCACCGAGGCGGCCGACGGTCTGGCCGCGCGGAAGAGGCACCCGAATCTCGTGCTCGCCCGCACCTTCTCGAAGGCGCACGGCCTGGCGGGTCTGCGTGTGGGCTACGGCATCGCCGACGTCGAGATCGCCTCGGCGATGCGACAGGTCATCGCTCCGTTCTCCGTCACCGCCGGCGCTCAGGCCGCGGCTCGGGAATCGCTGTCCCGGGTCGACGAGGTGGCCGTGCGTGCGAAGGAGATCGCTGCGGTGCGCGACCGGTTCGCGCACGATCTGCGGGAGCTGGGCCTGTCCGTGCCCGACGCTCAGGGCAATTATGTGTGGATCGCACTCGACCCCGAGGCGGCCGTCGCCTTCGAAGGCGAGTGTGCGAAGCAGGCCGTGGCCGTGCGTCGCCTGCAGGGCGGCGTGCGTGTGAGCATCGGCCCCGATGAGGCACTCGAGCGCGTGCTCAAGGTCGCTGCGTCGCTGTGACGATGAGTGCAGACGCTGCAGTGACTGCGGATCTGTCCGGCCTCGCCGCCGAGCTGAGTCCGGGAGGGTTGGTGACCGACCGTGACGTCATCGATTCGTATTCGGCGGACAAGGCCCTGTTCTGTCCGGTCGGCCAGGCGGCGGCCCTGGTCCGGGCGGTCAGTGTCGATGATGTCGTCGCGGTGATGCGTTTCGCCACCGAGCATCGGATTCCCGTGGTCACTCAGGGTGCCAGGACGGGGTTGTCGGGGGCGGCGAACGCCACGGACGGGGCGATCCTGCTCAACGTGGCGAAACTGGACGCGATAGTCGACATCGACGAGGTGAATCAGACGTGCCGGGTCCAACCGGGTGTGATCAACCAGGATCTCAAGCAGGCTCTGGCCGAGCGTGGTCTGTCGTATCCGCCGGATCCGGGGTCGGTGGCGATCTCGACGATCGGTGGGAACGTCGCCACGAACGCCGGCGGCATGTGCTGTGTGAAGTACGGGGTGACGCGGGACTATGTGCGGGGCATGACGGTGGTCCTGCCCGATGGGACCGTGACTCGGTTGGGGCGGCAGACGGCGAAGGGTGTGGCCGGTCTCGATCTGGCGGGTCTGTTCGTCGGCTCCGAGGGCACTCTGGGCGTCATCGTCGAGGTCACTTTGGGGCTGAAACCCTTGTTGGCGCCGCCGGTGACCGGTGTCGGGATCTTTGCGGATATGGAGTCGGCCGGGCATACGGTCTCTGAGTTCATGGCCTCCGGTGCGGCGCCGTCGCTGCTCGAGCTCATGGACGGAGGCACCGTGGGCATGATCAATGCGTATGGGGATTTCGGTCTGCCCGATGGGGCCGGTGCACTGCTGCTTGTCCAGTCCGATGCTCCGGGCCCTGCCGGTGTGACCGAGCTGGAATCGTTCGAGGCGATCGCCAAGGGCCAGGGGGCTGATGAGGTGTTCTTCTCCGAGGATCCGGCAGATTCGGAGATGTTCGTCGCGGCTCGGCGGGCGGTGTCACCGGCGATGGAGAAGTACGTTGCTGGCCTCGGCGGAGGAGAGCTCATCGATGATGTGTGTGTTCCCCGGTCCCGCCTCGGCGAGTTCTTCGCCCGGTTGGATGAGATCGCAGCTGCGCACACGGTGGAGGTGGCTACGGCCGGGCATGCCGGAGATGGGAATATGCATCCGAGTGTGCTCTTCGATGCCTCCGATGCCGCGAGTGTGGCCGAGGCGAAGGAGACGTTCGCTGAGATCATGCAGCTGGGTCTGGATCTGGGTGGGACGATCACGGGTGAGCACGGAGTCGGATATCTGAAGAAGGACTGGCTGATGCGCGAACTCGATCAGGGTGCGCGGGCGCTGCAGACCTCGATCAAGGCGGCGGTGGATCCGTTGGGGATCCTCAACCCGGGCAAGATGCTCGGCTGAGACCTCGGGTGATCGAACTCAGCCCGGTCGACGCATGTCGAAACGCTGATCCGAGCGGATCCCGAAGTATGCGGTCGGTCCTCCGCCGCGCAGCACCGGTTCGGCGGCGACTGTGTCGACGATCCCGTCGTCGAGCAGGGATTCGTCGAGATGGACACCCACCACTTCGCCCACGGTGAACCACGAACCCGAGCCTTCGCCGTCCGAGGTGCGGAGGTCGATGATCTGGGTGACTCGGCATTCGAAGGTCGCCGGTGAGGCTGCCACGCGTGGCGCAGAGATCTCCACGGACTCGGCCGCCTCGACTTCTGCGGCGGAGAACTCGTCGACCTCAGCGGTGGTCGACGAGGCGTTCATCGCCTCGGCGAGGGCCCGAGTGACGAGATTCCACGTGAACTCCCCAGTCTCCCGGCAGTTGGCGACGGTGTCCTTCCACGCGTTACTGGAGAAGCCTACGAGCGGTGGAGAGTAGTTCAGCGCATTGAAGAACGAATAGGGCGCGAGGTTGCGACGGCCGTCGGCATCGAGGGTGCCGATCCAGCCGATGGGACGCGGCGCGACGATGGCGTTGAAGGGGTCGTGCGGCAGGCGGTGGCCCTCGGACGGGCGATAGAAGTGGGTCACCCGACCTATTCAAGCAGGTGTTCCGGGAGAGCGCACTGTGCGGGACGGTCTCTGTCTGGTTTCGTCCGTGACAAGATGATGACGGAGTGTGGCGTTCCGTGACACCGCTCACACACTGGCAACCTGTCGCGGTCTACCGTGATGGCGTGACTCTCACCCAGCTGCCCGTCCTCGACCTCAGCCTCGCCGATGACCCTGCGACCGCGGCCGACTTCCGCGCCGAGCTGCGTCGTGTCACCCACGAGATCGGCTTCTTCTACCTCACCGGCCACGGCCTCCCTGACGCCGAATTCTCCCGCATCATCGACACCGCTCAGCGGTTCTTCGCCCTGCCCGAGGCTGACAAGCTCGCGATCGAGAACACGAACTCGCCCCACTTCCGCGGCTACACCCGCACCGGCGGGGAACGCACCCGCGGCAAGGTCGACTGGCGCGAACAGATCGACATCGGACCCGAACGCGCACCCGTGGCCGAACCCGTCCACGACTACGACCACCTCACCGGCCCCAACCAGTACCCGAAGGCACTGCCCGAACTGCGGGAGGTCACCGACTCGTGGCACGCCCGGCTGAGCGAGGTCGGCAACCGACTGCTCAGCGACTGGGCACTCAGCCTCGGCCAGAGCGCCGACCACTTTGACGAGGCGTTCGCCACCGATCCCGAATCCTTCATCAAGATCGTCCGCTACCCCGCGGCCGAGGACGACACCGTCACCCAGGGCGTCGGCGAACACCGCGACGGCGGCACCCTCACCCTGCTCTATCCGCAGCCAGGAACGACGGGTCTGCAGGTGCTCACCGACGACGGCTGGATCGACGCCGACCCGATTCCCAACTCCTTCGTCGTCAACATCGGCAAACTCCTCGAAGTCGCCACCGACGGCTACCTCAAGGCCACCGTCCATCGGGTGCTGCCGACGAAGCCCGGCGAGGATCGGATCTCGATTCCGTTCTTCTTCAACCCTGCGCTCAGCTCACAGCTGCCGCCGGTCGAGTTGCCCGCCGAATTCGCCGAGCAGGCTCGCGGAGTCTCCGTCGACGAACTCGACGCGCTGCACTCGGTCTACGGAGAGAACGCGTTCATGTCCCGCGTCCGCTCCCACCCGAACGTCGCCGAGAAGTTCTACCCGGAGCACGTGAGCACCACGCCCTGAGGTCTCTGGCCAAATCGGTCAGGGCTGGGCGCTCAGCGCTCAGCGCTCAGTCTGCTCCGCCAGCCCCGCAATATCCGTCGCACGCACCCGGCAACAGCCGCCGATGAGGCGGGCACCGAGGCGGGCCCACGGCTTCAGCGGCCACGATCCGATACCGGCCTCTGTGCCGTCTTCCCGCCATTGCATGGCGGTCGCGTCGTAGGTCTCGCCTGAATTCGGGTAGGCGATGAGCGGCAGCTCGGAGTGCGCGGCGAGCTCGGTCAGCGCCGGGGCGACGAGGGATGGTGGCACGCAGTTGACTCCGACCGCCCTCACCGCCGCCGAGGCGGCCACCGCCTCGGCGAGGTCCGCCAGGGTGCTTTCGTCGGGCATGGTGGGGGCGGTCATGTCCGTGGTGCCCTGTAGAGTCACTGTCACCCAAGCCGGGAGGCCGGTCTCCTCGGCCAGGGCGATGAGTGCGCGGATCTCATCGAGGCGCGGTTGGGTTTCGATGGCGAGCAGGTCCGCGCCCGCCTCGGCGAGGGCTTCGATGCGCGGACGATGGAAGGCGGTGTAATCCTCAGGACTCCGGTGATAGCTTCCCGTGTACTCGCTGCCGTCGCCGAGCCCCGCACCATACGGGCCAACGGACCCGGCGACGAGGATTCTAGTGCCTGGTGCGGCACTGTGATCTGTCGCAGCCCGCGCGATTCGCACGCTGTCGCCGATGATCCGGCTGCCCTCATCGGCGCTGATTCCCGCCTCGGCGAACCCGAGCGGCGTCGCCTGGTAGCTTGCGGTCGTGAGTATTCGGGCTCCTGCGTGCGCGAAGGCGGTGTGCACCGCGAGCAGAGTGTCCGGATCACGGCGGATGAGCTCGGCCGACCACAACGCATGGTCGAGGTCGATGCCGCGATCCTCGGCGGCACTGCCCAGCCCGCCGTCGATGACGATGGGGGCGGCCGCCTCGGCGTGGGTGAGCATCTGGGTGAACGTCATGGACTTAGTTAAGCTTGTCTGGTGACTACAGACGAAACTCCGGCAACATCCGAGACCGCGCCCATCAACGACCGATCGCAGTTCGGCTTCGAGGTGGGCACGCGTCTGGACACGGGCGGACGCACCGGAGTCATCCACACCCCGCACGGGGACATCCAGACCCCCGCGTTCATTCCCGTCGGCACGAAGGCCACGGTCAAGGCGGTGCGCCCCGACGAGGTCGCCGAACTCGGCGGTCAGGCGGTGCTCTCGAACGCCTACCACCTCTACCTGCAGCCGGGCTCGGACCTCATCGACGAGGCCGGCGGGCTGGGGAAATTCATGAATTGGCCCGGACCCACCTTCACCGACTCCGGCGGATTCCAGGTGATGAGTCTCGGCTCGGGGTTCAAGAAAGTCATCTCGATGGAGTCGACGGGGGAGCAGAACGACGAACTCGTCGCCGTCGGCAAGGAACGGCTGTCGAACGTCGACGATGATGGGGTCACGTTCAAGTCCCACCTCGACGGATCGATGCACCGGTTCACCCCGGAGATCTCGATGCGCGTCCAGCATGAACTCGGCGCCGACATCATGTTCGCCTTCGACGAGCTCACCACGCTGGTCAACACCCGCGGGTACCAGGAGGAATCGCTCGAGCGGACCCGGCTGTGGGCGCTCCGCTGCATCGACGAGCACTTCCGCCTCACCGAGGCGCGGTCGCACCGGCCCTACCAGGCCCTCTTCGGGGTGCTGCAGGGTGCGCAGTACGAGGATCTGCGGCGCAAGGCGGCCCGGGACCTGGGGGCGATGGACTTCGACGGCTTCGGCATCGGCGGGGCGCTGGAGAAGGAGAACCTCGGCATCATCATCCGCTGGGTGTGCGAGGAGCTGCCGGAGAACAAACCGCGGCACCTGCTGGGCATCTCCGAACCCGACGACCTGTTCGAAGCGATCAAGACCGGCGCGGACACCTTCGACTGCGTCTCGCCCTCCCGCGTGGCCCGCAACGCCGCGATCTACACCCGCGACGGCCGGTACAACCTCACCGGCGCGAAGTACCGCCGTGATTTCGGCCCGCTCGATCCCGACTGCACGTGCTACACGTGCCAGAACTACTCACGGGCGTACCTGCGGCACCTGTACAAGGCGAAGGAGATGCTCTTCTCCACCCTGTGCACCATCCACAACGAGCACTTCGTCGTCTCGCTCGTCGCCGAGATCCGGCAGTCGATTGTCGGCGGCCGGTTCGACGAGCTCGAAACCGAGGTCCTCGGCCGGTACTACGCGAAGAAGTAGGCGCGCTTTCGGCGAACGCTGCGGTCGCTCCGGCCCCACATGCTGCCGCCCGCAGGTGAGTCATCGACCTCTGATCAGCGCATCGAGTTCAATCCCGATGACCTGATCAGAAGTCGATGCGTTCAGGGACGGAACTCGATGAGACCAGGGACGAAACTCGATGACACTTGCCGTCGGCCCCCTCTCGTACAAGGCCGGCCGCACTGCGTCCGGTCGGCCTAAGCCCGGGCCTTGTCGAGTTCGTAGCTGGGTTCGTGGCGCTTGACGAGCTTGATGACCCGGTAGGTCACGGGCAGGAAGATGATCTCGACGGCGACTTTGTAGACGAAGCCGACGATGATGTAGTTGAGGAAGTCGAGCCCCGGGATGACCCCGGCGAACGCGATGATGCAGAACAGCAGCGTGTCGACGAATTCGCCGACACCGGTCGACGTGAGCAGACGCACCCACAGCTTCGATTCGCCCATGCGCTTCTTGACCGCCACGAGCACCCATGAATTGAGCAGCTGGCCGACGAAATACCCGACGAGGGAAGCCGCGACGATGCGAGGGTAGAAGCCGAGCACGGCGGCGAACGCGTCCTGGTTCTCGTAACCGGGTCCCGGAGGCGAGATGAGCACGAGCCAGAAGACGAAGGTGGCCAGGATCTGCAGGGCGAAACCGGTGATCACGGCCTTGCGAGCGGCTTTGAAGCCGTACACCTCGCTGATCACATCGCCGAGGATGTAGGCAATGGGGAAGAGGAACGCGCCGCCGTCGGTGACGATCGGTCCGAAGCCGATGACCTTCGTGGCCGAGATGTTCGAGATGATGAGCACCGTGCAGAACACGGCGAGGAAGACCGCGTAGTAGCGGCCCCGGGAGGAAGCGAAAGCTGCGAATCGTGCAGCCGAGGTGGTGGTGTGCGCCGGATCGGTGGTGCGATCCGGCTGCCCAGACTCTGCTTCGGAACGTCCGGACTCAGCCTCAGGCCTCTTCTGCGACAACGGTGATTTCCTTCCCTCCGGTGACCGTGAGCAGCTGCTCGTACGTCAGAGGCACCATCGAATTCGGTGTCCCCGCGCCGGCCCAGAGAACAGGATAGTCCTTCAGCGACACATCGACATAGGTGGGAATCGGCTCCGGGTGTCCGCAGGGAGCGACCCCGCCGATGACCTGCCCCGTGGCCTCGCGGACGAGTTCCTTCGACGCCCGGTCGAGGGAGTCGACGCCGATGAGTTCGGCGACATGTGCGGTGTCGACCTGGTGGGCGCCCGAGGCCATGATGAGCACGGGGTCGCCGCCGGAGGAGAAGATGAGGCTGTTCGCGATCGCCCCGACCTCGATGCCCAGCGCTTCGGCCGCCGCGGCCGCCGTCGGCGTCGAACCGTCGAAGATCTCTATGCGCGGATCGATGCCCGCAGCCGCGAGATCAGCGGCGACCGCCTCGTGGTTGGGGTGGTCCCACTTCGCCGAGGCGGCTCCGGACTCGGTCTCGGTCGTTTCCACCTCGTCCTCCCCGTCGACCTCGGTGACGGGTTCCGCGAGGCCGCGACGGCGCAGCAACGGGGCGACATCCGGGCGGGTGCCGAAGAAGCGTTCGATCGCCGCCATCGGGTCGACCGAATAGCCGGGGGCGAGGATCGCCTCGCGGAAGGCATCTCCGGCCTCCCGGTTGAGGCCGCCCTGGGATTCGAACCATTCGCTCACCCAGGCGGCGATGACCTCGGAGTAGAGGTAGGAGTAGTAGCCCGCCGCATACCCGGAGGCGAAGATGTGCCCGAAGTAGGTCGACCGGTAACGCGGCGGCACGAGTGGCGAGAAGCCGGCGGCGGCGAGCACCTCGGATTCGAAGGACAGCACATCGGTGATGTGCTCACCGGCCTCGAGCGAATGCCAGGACAGGTCGAGCATCGCGGCGGCGAGGTATTCGATGGTGTCGAAGCCCTGCCCGAACTTCTCGCTGGCAATGAGGGCGTCGACGAGTTGGGCCGGCATCGGCTCACCCGTGTCGACGTGTTTGGCGAAATGTGGGAGGACCTGCGGGTGGAAGCCCCACATCTCGTTGAGCTGCGAGGGGAATTCGACGTAGTCGCGGGGGACCGCTGTGCCCGCCGTCGACGGGTACGTCGAGTTCGCGAACAGTCCGTGGAGCACGTGTCCGAACTCGTGGAACAGGGTCGTCAGCTCGGTCGGGTTGAGCAGGGTGGGCCGGCCCGGTCCGGGCTTGGCGAGATTGAGCGAGAGTGTGACGACCGGCAGCAGACCGGTCAGCCGGGAGGCGGGAACCAGCTGGTCCATCCAGGCTCCGCCGCGTTTCGTGTCCCGGGCGTAGGGGTCGATGAGGACGAGTCCCAGGGGGCGTTCGGTGACGTCGGTGACCTCATAGGCGCGGACGTCCTCATGCCAGGCGGTGACGCCGTCGTAGGGGGCGAAGGTGATTCCGTACAGGCCGGTGGCGGCCCGAAAGACGCCTTCGGTGAGGACGGTGTCGAACTCGAAATACTTGGCCATCTCGTCGGGGTCAATGCCGAATTCGTCGGCCCGGTACTTCGCGAGGTAGTACTTCACGTCCTCGGGCGCGACGTCGTCGAGTCCGTAGCGGTCCCGAACCAGGCCGAGCTCCTCGTCGAGCTGAGCCTTGGCGGGGTTGATCAGGGAGGACACGATGTCTGCAGCGGCGTCCGGATTGCCGGCCGTCTGATTGTCGATGGCGAAGGACGAGTAAGAGGGGTATCCGAGCAGATGCGCCTTGAGCGCACGCAGCGCCGTGGTGTCGGCGACCTGGGTGCGGGTGTCGCCGTCGCCGCCGCGGGATCCGCGGGCCATCGAATTATTCAGCACATGCCGGCGGGTCTGGGTGGTGTCGAGGGATTCGAGCACGAGCTGCTGGGTGAAGTTGTTCAGCGGCAGCAGGTAGCCGTCGACACCGCGTTCGGCGGCACGATTCGCCGCTGCCGCGATCTGATCGTCGTTCATCCCGGCCAAGGATTCGGCCTCGCTGAGGTGGACGGCCAATTCGCGCGTATCGAGCTGCAGCGCGCGGGAGAAGGAGTTCTCCAATGTGGTCAGTTCGGCCGCGATCGTGGCCATCTGCTCGCGTTCTTCTTCGCCGAGGCGGGCTCCCGCACGCACGAACTGATCGATGGTCAATTCCTGCTGACGCTTGTCCTCAGGGTTGAGGTCGGAGACCGAGACCTGTTCGATGCGGTGGAAGAGGTCGACATTCAGCAGGATCTCCGTCTGGGTGGCCGACAGGAGCTGCCAGGTCTCGGAGATGGCGTCAGTGAGTTCGGGACGGAGATGATTCGACTCGATGGCTGCCGCGACGGAGGCGATGCGGGTCATCGGCACGGACGCGGATTCGAATCTCACGGTGGTGGAGAAGAACGTGGACTCGGAATCGTCGGCGATGATGGCAGCCACCTCGGCGCGGGCGAAATCGGTGGCCGTGTGAACCGCGGTCAGCAGCGTCTCCGGGGTGACTGCGGCGAAGTCGGGTAGCGAATAGTCGGTCTGCGGGTCGAGGAACGCTTCCCAGACATCGATGCTGTTCGGATCTGCGTTCATTCTCGACGATTCACTTTCTTAGCGGTTGAGGGTTCGCTCCGATCCTAACGCGAGTCGACCGTCCGGTGCATGATCGCTGGTTACACTGGTTTCCATGGGCACTGGGCAGGGCAAGTCCCTCACACTCAACAGCGCGTTCCGGCTCGGTTTCACCGGCGCCCTGGGCGTCGGGTTGGCGATCCTGGTGATGACGGCGCTGCAGTCCGTGGCGACCGTGATCATCTACATCGGTCTGGCGCTGTTCCTCGCCCTCGGGCTCGAACCGATCGTGCAGTGGCTCGTCGATCGCAAGGTACCGCGGTCGCTGTCGGTGCTCATCGTCGTCGTGGCCTTCATCCTCATCGTCGTCGGCGTCGCGCTGCTCATCGCTCCGGCCGTGATCAGTCAGATCCAGACGTTCATTGCGGATCTGCCCGGAATCGTGGCGAACCTCGCCACGACCGGGTGGGTCACCGAACTCGAGGAGCAGTTCACCGGCGCGATCGACATCGATGCGGTGTTCGCCAACATCTCGGACTGGGCTTCGGATCCGAAGAATGTGCTCTCCCTCGGCGGCGGCGTCGTGTCGATCGGGGCGGGGATCTTGAGCTTCCTCACCGGCGTGATCATCGTCGTCATCCTCACCATCTACTTCGCCGTGTCCATGCCGACGATCAGATCCGCGATGTTCTCCCTGGTCGCGGCCTCATCGCGACCGACGGTCGAATCCGTCACCGAGGAGGTCACCCGATCCATCGGACGTTACGTCCTCGGTCAGGTGTCGCTGGGTGTCATCAACGGCGTATGCTCGGCGATCTTCCTCACCATCATCGGCGCCCCGCTGCCAGCGTTGTTGGCGTTCGTGGCGTTCCTCGCCTCGCTCATTCCCCTGGTCGGTCCGATCACCGGTGCGATCATCATCACCGCGTCCTGCCTGATGGTCTCGCCCGGGCTGGGCATCACAGCCGGAATCTACTACCTCGTGTACATGCAGGTCGAGGCGTATCTGCTCAGCCCACGGATCATGAACAAGGCTGTCGACGTGCCCGGTGCCCTCGTCATCATCGCCGCGATCGCCGGCGGAACCCTCGGCGGCGTGCTCGGTGCGGTGGTCGCGGTGCCGGTGGCCGCCTCGGCGCTCATCATCATCCGCAAGGTCGTCGTCCCGGCGCAGGCGAAGAAGTAGGAGCGGCTGGCCGACTGTCAGTCGTGGTCGTCGTGGTGGTCGGAACCGATCCGGGTGACGAGGGCGTGGATGATGAGCTTGACGATGAAATATGTGCCGAAATAGCCGACTGCTGCGACGACGAGCGTGACGAGCAGGTTGGACTCCCCCGTGCCGACCACTGACAGTGTGGCGAACACCGTGACGGTGATCGCCGCGAGATACGGGATCAGTCGGAGGACGGGGGAATCGGGCTCGCTCATGGGGCTGAGTCTAGCAACGGGGTACCGGCGCATCGACGTGGAGTCTAAGGTGCCCATGACTGAAGCGGGCCGTAGAGCGGGGGCCTAGAGCCTGACGACCGCATCGACATCTTCTCGGATTCCCGCCGACGATATGCGACTTCTCCCTGGCAGGGTGCCACCTGCGAACTTCCTCAACGGCTGTTGTCCGCGCCTGGGTTCCGGCTTAGGATGAGAGGACACAGACATATCCGCTCCGCGCCTCCGAGCGGCACCCGACGAGGCGCGTGATGCTGGTGGATGGACCCACACGAAGGAGTGTCATGGCAGTCTGCTCAGCGCCCGGTGCCGACGGCGCGCTCGTCACGGTCACGCTCCGCTATGCGAACTGCACCGGGGGAGAGTGGTTGCCGCCGTGAGAACCACAAGATGATGCTCGACCACTACCAGCAGACGAAGAACCTGCTGGTCAGCTACTCCGAAAATGCTTAAGGATTCTTCTGATGAGTGAAACAACCGAAACAGCCGCTCTCGAATCGACACCGACGATCGAGGGCGAAGAGAAATCGCGAGTGGCGATGACTCAGGCCGCCATCGACCTGCTCGCCGACCTTGTCGACAAACACGGACAGCTCATGTTCCACCAGTCCGGTGGTTGCTGTGACGGCTCGTCGCCCATGTGCTTCCCCGAAGGCGACTTCCTCACCTCCGAGGCTGATGTGCTGCTCGGCCACTTCGACCTGCCCATCGACGATGCCGAGAAGGCCGGACTGGATTTCTGGATGTCGACCGAACAGTTCGAGTACTGGAAGCACACGCATCTGACCATCGATGTGGTGCCCGGACGCGGCAGCGGCTTCAGCGTCGAATCACCGACGGGAAACCGCTTCATCATCCGCTCGACGCTCATGGACGTCGGCTGAGCCGAGGCGCGACCGGGGAACACAATCGATGCCGCAGAACGCGTGTAGCCACCGCGCCTGCGAGATGAGGTCACTTCCCGGCGTTCAGCTGCTCCGGCTCGCCGAGGGAGAGCATCAGTCGGTTCGCCCAGTTGAAGAAGGCGGCACAGCTGAGTGCGTCGATGATGTCGCCGTCGTCCAGACCCGCCGCACGCAGCCGCTCGACGTGTGCGAGGCCGAACGCCTGCGGGGTCAGGGTCAGTGCCACTGAGGCATCGACGACGGCATCCCACGCCTGATCACCGAGGCGGCTCTTCGTGCCGATTCCCTCGTCGAGGAGGCGCTGGACGACGTCCCGACGCCCGGATTCCTCGGTGGCCCGATCCGCGTGGACCGACGCACAGAACAGGCACCCGTTGAGCCGCGAGGCCGCGGTCGCGGCGAGTTCGCGTTCGGCCCGCCCGAGTCCGTCGGTGGTGTTGAAGAAGATGTCGAAGTCGGTCAGGGTCCGTGCCTTGAGTGCGGCAGGATCCCTCGCCAGCAGCCGGAAGTACGGGTTCTTCGCCCGTCCGGCCTCGATCAGGGCATCCCGTTGGTCATCGCTGAGGTCCGCCTCGGCGACGGGAGCGATCCACGGCACCCACCCGAGCCCACCCTGCTGGAACAGCTTCGGGCGGTGGAGATTCGGATACGTCTTCACCCGATCTCCGACGGCCCGCAGCGCTTCGTCCACCCTCGCCGAGGCGAGGCTGTCGTCGGCATCGTCCGTCTCGTTCGCGGATTCGCCTTCTGACCGGTCCACCTGGTGCGGTTGGGCATCCGCGGTCGCTGAAGCCGCATCGGTGAGCGCGGCGAGTCCGGTGCTGATGCGGATCTGGAAGTTGAGGAACGACACGAGCTGAGCGAGGGTGACGATGCCGTCCTCGTCCCATCCCGCCTCGAGCAGAAGCGCGAGGTGACCCGGGCGGCTGTCGCGCGGATGGAGGACGAGAAGATGAGCGAATTCGAGTCCTGCCGTCAGCTTCTCACCGATTCTCGCCGCCGTCGCCTCGGCGGCAGTCAGCCACGGCCCGGGGACGTTCTCTTCGGCCAACGCCGCGGATTCGAAGACTCCGTAAGGACCGCGCCTGACCGAACCCGCAGCGGTTGCCTCGTCGAGGAGTTCGGCGACCGCCCAGGATGCGGACTCGTCTTCGTCACGCAGGAGATCACGGTAGAACTCCTCGGCCCGCGCGGAACCGAGCAGACCCGCGGTGAACGCGGCGACCGCATAACGGTCGCGGAAGCTCACGTTCTTCGGATCAGCGGGTTCGAGCAGAGCTTCGAAACTCAGCTGCGCGTTCTCCTTCGCCTGCGCCCGGTGGTCGCGCAGCTCATCGAGCGGATCGTTCGCCGCGATTCCGGCGAGGAGGTTGATGATATCGGCCATCTCAGCGCACCTTCTCCTGGGTCACGGAGAACCCGAGCGCGGGTGCCACCTCAGTGGCCAGCAGTTCGATGGACCGCAGCGCGGTCTCGTTCGTCGCCGGCACCGAGTGCACCTGGAAGCTGACGTCGGTAGCCCGATGGGGGACGCGGTCATGCTGCAGACGTTCGCTCACCTGCTCGGGCGTGCCGAGGTAGGTGTCGGTGGCGACGAGGAGCTCATCGAGGCTGAGTCCGGAGGTGTCATAGCCGACGAGGCGGTCGGCCTCGGCCCGCAGCGCCGGTTCGGTGATCTCGCGCAGCCGGGGCAGATCCTCGGCATCGGCGACCACGGCGGTACGAGAGGCGAGGATGCGCGGTTCGGCCCCCGCGGGCAGCTGTGAGAGGTAGGTATCGATGACCGGCAGCTGCACCTCGTCGAGGAGTGCCGCCGGATTGTCCTGGGGACGCGGCTGAGTCCGCGAGAGCATGAGACCGTCACCGGCAGCGCCCGCCGCACCGGCACCGCCTGAGGAGAACGTCGCCTGCCACAGTCGTCGCTCGAGGCTCGGACGCTGCCCAGCGGGAGCAGGGTAGAGACCATGGTCGGTGGGCAGCCGGTCGCCTGAGAACAGTGTGCGCAGGGTCGCGAGATTGTCGGCGAAGACCTCACGACGCTCATCGAAGCTCGTGCCGAAGGCGGGGAACGACTTCGGGTTCCCGCCCGAGCCCAAACCGATCTCGAGGCGACCGCCGGAGAGTTCGTCGAGGACGGCGGCGTCTTCGGCCACGCGCACGGCATTCTCCATCGGCAGGGTGATGATCGCGGTGCCCAAATTGATCCGGGTGGTGTGGGCTGCGGCGTGGGAGAGGAAGACGAGCGGGGACGGCAGTCCGCCCTCGGCCGCGGAGAAGTGATGCTGGGCGACCCAGGCCGAATGGAAGCCGAAGTCCTCGGCCGCCTCGATCTGTTCGAGGGCAAAGCGATAGCGGTCTGCGGCCGGGGCATCTTCGAGCAGGCGGGTGAAGAATCCGAGCTTCGGTCCGGTCGTCTGGGTGTCGGTGGGTTGCAGGGTCATGGTTCTCAGCTTTCTGCTGCTGCGGTGAGCAGGGTCGGGGTTGCCGGTCGATTGTTCGCAGGCGCTGCGGCGACCGACAGCGTCGCGGGACGGGGGATCGCCTCAAGCAGAGTGCGCGTATAGGCGGAGCGTGGGCGAGTGAAGATCTCTTCGGTCGCGCCGTCGTCGACGAGGTGTCCGTGCGACATCACGGACACCGTATCAGCGATCTGACGGACGACGGCGAGGTCGTGGGTGATGAAGACGTAGGTCAGGCCGAGCTCCCGCTGCAGCTCGTCGAGCAGCGTGAGAATCTGCGCCTGCACGGTCACATCGAGAGCCGAGACCGCCTCGTCGAAGACGACGAGTTCGGGTTCGACGATGAGAGCCCGAGCGATCGCCACCCGCTGCAGCTGCCCGCCGGAGAGTTCGGCGGGACGCCGGTCGAGGAACTCATTCGGCAGCGCCACCCGATCCATCGCCTCGGAGACACGCCTGGGCCGGGACGCACGATCGCCGAGGCGGAAGTTGCGCAGTGGTTCGATCAAGGTCGACCGGATCGAATGTTTGGGATCGAGAGCGGAGAACGGGTTCTGATGCACGAGCTGGACGGTGCGCCGGAACTCCCGCAGCCGCTGCCGGGAGGGACGACCGCGCCCGAGCTCCGCGGCGTCGAAGTCACCGATGCGCACATGCCCGGACTGCGGGGTGAGGAACCCGGTCAGCGCCTTGCCCGTGGTGGTCTTGCCCGACCCGGACTCGCCGACGAGACCGTGCGTGGTCCCGCGCGCCACCGTGAAACCCACACCCTCGATGCCGGTGATCCGATCATCCGTACGGTCGAAGACATGGGTCAGCGATTCGACGGTGACGAACGGGTCTGTAGACTCCTTGGTCGCCTCGGCACGGGCAGGTCGTGCCTTCGTCTGCAGTGCGGGAGCATCGGAGATGAGACGGGAGGTGTAATCGGTGGCCGGGTCGGAGAGGACCCGTCCGGCCGGTCCCGATTCGACGATGCGTCCGCCCTGCATGACCACGACCTCGTCGGCGCGTTCGCCGGCGACGGCGAGATCGTGGGTGATGAAGAGGATGCCCATCCCGGTTTCGGCGCGCAATTCGTCGAGGAGGTCGAGGACCTGCTTCTGCACCGTCACGTCGAGGGCGGAGGTGGGTTCGTCGGCGATGAGCAGGCGCGGGCGCAACGCGATGGCAGCGGCGATGAGCACACGCTGCCGCATCCCACCGGAGAGCTCATGCGGGAACTGGTCGGCCCGTTTCTCCGGCTGGTCGATGCCGACCCGGCCCAACAGCTCGACGACCTGGGCGCGAGCCTCGGCGCGGCCCGCGCGACGGTGGATGCGCAGCGCCTCGGCGACGGACTTGCCGACCGTCTGCAGCGGGTTGAGCGAGGACCCCGGATCCTGTGGGACGTAGCCGATCTGAGATCCGCGCACACCGCGCCAACCGGAGGTGCCCAGGCTGAGCAGATCAACCTCGCCGAGGCGGATCCGCCCGGCCGCGACCCTGGCCGAGGAGGGCAGGAGACCGATGACGGCGTTCGCCGTCGTCGACTTCCCCGAACCGGATTCCCCGACCACGGCGGTCATCGAACCGGGACGGACCACGAGATCGAGCTCGCTCACGGCCGGTGCCGCGGAGCCGCCTCGGTGGGAGTAGTCGACGGACAGGTCGTCGATGCGCAGCAGTGAGTTCTCGGTCATGATGTCACCTTTCGCAGGGTGTTGCCGATCTGGTGGGTGGCGAGCACGATGGCCATGACCACGAGGCCGGGCAGCACGGTCAGCCACCAGGCGGTGGCGACGAAGTTACGGCCCTCGGCGATGATGAGCCCCCATTCCGGGGTGGGCGGCGGAGTGCCGTAGCCGAGGAACCCGAGCGTGGAGATCTGGAGGATCGCCGAACCGACCTGCAGCACCGCGAGCGAGAGCACGGGAGAGATCGAATTCGGGAGGATATGGCGAGTGAGGACGGAGAAGTAGGTGCCGCCGGACCCGTAGGCCGCGGCCACGAAGTCGCTCGTATTGATCTGCACCGCCTGTGACCTGGCGAGACGTGCGAACTGGGCGATGGCGGTGACGCCGACGGCGACGGCCGCGTTGATCGTCCCGAAGCCGAGGACCACGACGATCGACAGGCTGAGCAGGATCGCGGGGATCGATAGCAGCACATCGATGAACCGCATGAGCACATCGTCGACGAGCCCGCGCCGGGTGCCGGCGATGAGTCCGATCGTGGTGCCGACGATCAGCCCGACCCCGACAGCCACGAGCGCGGCCAACAGGGACTGGGAAGCGCCGTAGACGACTCGGGTGAAGGCGTCGCGGCCGGTCTGGTCGGTGCCGAACCAATGCTCGAGGCTCGGGGCCTGCAGCGCGGGGGTGTCTCCGCCGTCGATGGGGTCGAAATGGGTGAAGAGGCCGGGGGCCAGCGCCCAGGCGATCGCGATGAGCAGAACCAGAGCGGAGACGATGGTCGCCGGGGAGAGCGCGGCGCGTGCCCGTCCGGCGCGTGCGCGCCGGGTCTCAGTGCTCTGACCGCGGGTGAAGACGATGCTCATGAGTTCTTCTCCTTCGACTCGTCGTCCCAATCGAGGTCGACGCCGACGCTGGCCGCAGTCGCCGTCATGGCGCGACGGGTGGGTTCGTCGTGGCTGCGCAGGGCCCTGCCCGCCGAGGCGGCGCTGCGTTTCGTGCGCAGGCGGACGTCGATCACGGGGTAGAGGAGGTCGACCGCGAGGTTGATGATGACGTAGCCGAAGGTGGCGATGACCACGACGGCCAGCAGGATCGGATTGTCCCGGTGGGTGACCGCTTGGGCGGTGATGAGTCCGATGCCGTTGCGGCCGAATACGGTCTCGGTGACCACGGCGCCGGCGACGAGTTCGCCGAAGACGAGGCCGATGATCGTCAGCCCCGGCAGCACCGCATTGCGGGCGACGGTGTGGACGAGGATCCACAGTTCGGAGGCGCCTTTCGCGGTGGTGACCTTGACGAAGCCGGAGGCCTGCACCTCGGTGATGGAGCGGATGAGCACCTGGGCGATCGGGGCCGAGAGCGGAACCGCCACGGTCAGGGTCGGCAGCACGAGCGCCTCGGCGGGGCCGGGATCGACGACTGAGACGACGCCGAGCTGGAAGGAGAAGACCTGGATGAGCAGGATTCCGAGCCAGAACACCGGGATCGAGATGAAGAGGCTGGGCACCGAGTCGAGGACCCGGCGCACCCGAGCAGTCGGCCCGGTTGACGGTCCGAAGGTGGCGAAGACGGCGATGGCCACGGCGAGGACGAGGGCAGTGACGAAACCGGAAGCCGCGAGCACTGCGGTCGACGGCAGAGCCGCCGCGATGATCGTCGACACGGCCGCGCCGGTCTGGACCGAATAGCCGAAGTCGCCGGTGAGGAACCCGGTGAGGCTGGTGAGGTACTTGCCGAACCAGGAGTCGTCGGCGCCGGTGGCCGCGCAGATCTCGGCGATCTGGTCATTCGACAGACCCAGGGCGGGATCGGCGAAGCGGGCGGTGACGCCGTCGCCGGGGATGAGGCTGAGCAGGATGAATGCCGCGGTGAACGCGAGCAGCAGCACGAGGACGGCTTGGCCCAGGCGCAGGATGAGGTAACGGGTGTCGAGGATCATTTCTCTCCTGCCAGCCAGGTGCTGTAGAAGTCGGGTCGTCCCACAGGTTCGGTGGCGAAGCCGTGGACGCGGCGGCGGAAGGCGAAGACCTGCGGTTCTTCGAAGAACGGCAGCACATAGGCCTGGTCGACGAGGTAGTTCTGGACCGCCTCGGCGGCCTGTTGGCGTTTCTCCTGGTTCGGTTCGGCAGCCAGCGTCTCGAGGAGCTCGTCGATCTTCGCATCGATCGAGTCATCGTCGGCGTCGGGGCGGTCGGCTCCGTTGAGGAAGACGTCGCGGTTGATCGAGGAGTAGTTCGAGCGCAGATTGTCGAAGTCCGCGCGGGCGACCATCGAGTGGTAGATCTGCACGGTGTCGAGTTCGAGGGCGTCGAGGGTCTGCTTCGATTGGTCACCGGGGTTGATCGACAGGCGTACGCCCACACGGCGCAGCTGCTGTTGGATGAGGGTCTGGACTTCGTTCGACCGGGGCTGCGGCAGGGCGATATTCACCGTCAGCGCCAACGGCTGGCCGTCCTTGACGCGGTAGCCCTGTCCGTTGCGCTCACTCCACCCGGCCTCATCGAGGAGGCGATTCGCCTCGTCCGGGTCGAAGTCCCACGACCCCGACTGGTCGACATACCCCATGGCGCCCTTGGCCAGCAGACCAGTGGCCAGCGGGTAGTTCGGGGTGAAGAGCTTGTCGACGATCTCCTGGCGATCAATGGCGGCGATGAGCGCTCGCCGGACGTCGATTTCGGCAAGCAGGTCGTGGCGGAACCGGAAGTTGATGCTGTTGTTGATTCCGTTCGTCGCCTTCGCATAGAGGCGCAGCCCCTGCTCGGTCACACGGGGCTCGTCCGGAGCCTGGACGTCGCGGACGCCGTCTGCCTGTCCGGAGAGCACGGCTCCGATGCGCACGGAGTATTCGTTGTTCGTCAGATAGTCGATGCCGTCGAGGTGGGCTCGGCCCTGGTGCTTCAGATGTGGAGGAGCCCAGTCGTAGTCCTCGCGGGCACGCACGGAGAGCTTCGTGCCGATAGTCTCAGCCGTGATGTGGAAGGGGCCGCAGGTGTGGATCTGCGTGGCTCCGCCCGGGCCGAAGCCTGCGGCATCGAGGTCGAGAGTGGAATCGGCGAGCAGTCCTGCGTTCATCGTCGACGTTGCCTGCGCGAAACCGGGGGAGGGGGCGGAGAAGTGGAACCGAACCCGATGCTCGTCGAGGACTTCGCTGCGCTCGTAGTTCGAGATCTGTTCGGACACCGGCAGCGTGCGTGCTTCGTCGCCGCGACCGAACAGGTCGAAGTTCTTCGCCACATTCTCAGGTGTCAGCGGCGAACCGTCCGAATAGGTCACACCCTCACGGATGGTGAATGTGTAGGTCGTGGCATCGGCGTTCGTCTCCGGCAGTTCGGTCGCCAGCCACGGATAGAGCTCGAGGCTCTTCGGGTCTTGCCACAGCAGGCGTGCGGAGATGTTGTTCATGATCCCGCCGTTGGGGTAGAAGCCGACCGACGGCGGGTAGAGCAGCGTCCAGGTCTGGGGTTCGAAGTAGGTGAGCACTCCGCCGCGGACGGGTTCGCCCTCGGCCAGCGAACCGGAATCGTGGGGTGTGCAGGCGCTGAGGGTGAGCAGAGTGCCGAAACCGAGACCGAGGCTGAGGACCGAACGGCGGTCGAGGAGGCGCTGAGTCAGACGTGCGGAGGTGGAGAGACGGTGATCCGTCATGGAAGGGATCCTTCGGGCAAGTGGGATGGAACGGAGATCTAAGCGGGATAGTTCAACAATATGTGGACATCGCGGGTGCCGTTGACGGCAGACAGAGGCGGTGTCCGGCATGGAGCCCGAAGTGGATGTGCATGCCATGAGTAAAACGCATCCGTGCAATCGCCGTCAATCCGGGGCTTAATATTGAGACATGTTGAACAGTGTGGAATTCGATCATCTCGTCATTGCCGTCCCAGATCTGCAGGAATATGTTGAGCAATGTGAGGGTCTTCTGGGGGTGAGGCCCGTCGATGGTGGTGCGCATCCGGGGTTGGGCACGGCCAATGCGCTGCTCGGACTCGAGCTCAGCGATGAACTCTCCGATTCGCTGGGACTCACACGTCAGAGCGGCCCGAAACCGCTCACGTACCTCGAGATCCTCGGCCCAGACCCCGAGCAGGACCCGGCGCTGGCGGCCACCCGGTTGGCCGGGATCACCGGGCCCGCGGTGCAGAGGTGGGCGATCCGTGCGGACGATTTCGACGGTCTCGTTACGGCCGCTGCGCGGTCACGGGAACCGCGCGTCCGCCTCGGCGAGGTCCATGACATGACCCGCCGCAGACCGGACGGAACCGTCCTCGACTGGCGCCTGACCAGGCGCACCCCGCTGCCGTGGTCGGGGATCCAACCGTTCCTCATCGATTGGAAGGACTCCGAGCATCCCGCGATGCAGGAGATGCCGTCGGTTCGGCTCGAGCGCCTGTGGGGCACGAGCGAGGACCCGGATGCTGTAGCTTCGGCCCTCGACTTCTTCGGCATCGGACTCGACATCATTGCCCTCGATGTCGAAGAAGGGGAGACTGAGGGCCTACACGCTCATCTGAAAGGTCCGGGTGGAACATGGACGCTCTGAACACCATTCCCGCGCAGCTCGACCACCTCATCATCACGGTGCCCGACCTCGATGCCGGGGTCGCCGCCGTCGAAGAGGCCACCGGGGTGCGTGCGGTTCCCGGCGGCTCGCACCCGGGGCGAGGGACCGCGAACTATCTGCTCGGGCTCACCCCGAATGGTTGGCCGGAGGGAGCCCACACCTACCTCGAGATCCTCGGCCCCGACCCGCATCAGGTGCCGCCCGCCGACGGCACCCTGCCGCTCGACGCTCATCTGGCCGCCGAGCCGACCCTGCAGACCTGGGCCATCCATCCGCCGGCGTTCCTCGCGAAGATCGCGGCCGCGAACACCGCGGGCATCGATTTCGGCGAGGTCCAGGACATGGCCCGCGACACCGCCGAGGGTGACCGTCTCGAGTGGCGGCTGACCACGCGTTCCCCGCTGCCGCACTCAGGTGCGCAGCCGTTTCTCATTGACTGGGGCGAATCCGTCCATCCCGCCGAAACGGCCCTGCCCGCCCTCGAACTGCTCGATTTCCGTGTGGAATCGCCGGAGCCCGAGGCGGCGCGGCAGGTGCTCGAGGTGCTCGGGGCCGGTGACACCGCGGTGGTCGAGGGGCCGGACTGTCGACTGCGTGCCAGGTTGCGCGGGCCCGGCGGCGTACTCGAGTTCTGATCAGTCGCCGAGAAACGGGCTGAGTGTCGAGAAACGGGTGTGCGCGCGTTTCTCGACACGCAACCCGTTTCTCGATGAATCGTCAGGGGATAGACTCTCAGGCGTGCCCATTCGAATCCGTCTCGTCTCTCGTCCACGCCTCCGCACCCTGACCTCGTTTGTCGCTGTCTCGCTGCTCGTCGGACTGAGCGCCTGCGCGCCCGCCGCCGACGAAGAGACGCGGCCGACTCCGAAGGCGACCGAATCGCAGGCCGCCTCGTCGGACCCGAGCGGCTCAGCCGAGGCCAAGCCGAGCGAGTCGCCCACGCCCACCGAGACCGCGAATGTCGAGGATGCAGGAGCGGCCGGAGTCAGCGAAGACGATATCGACACCCATGGCAGCGGGAAATGGGACCGGCCGAAAGAGGAGACCGGACCCAACCGCGACGAGGGCAAGACGTTCAAGGTGGCCCTGCGCGTCGAGGACAACCTGCCGATCGACGTCGATGAGGCCGGAGACTTCATCATCAAGACCCTGCAGGACGAGCGCGGCTGGCAGGACCTGGACAACGTCGCCATCGAGCTCGTCGATGAAGGTCAGGACACGATGATCTCCATCGCCAGCCCCGATACCGTCGACGAGATGTGCCTGCCGCTGCGGACCCTGGGCAAGCTCTCGTGTCGCAACGGTCCCAACGTCATCCTCAACGCCAAACGCTGGGTCTCTGCCACCGAAGAGTTCGACGATATCGTCCAGTACCGGCAGTACCTCATCAACCACGAGGTCGGTCACGCTCTCGGCCACGGCCACGAATCCTGCCCCGGACCAGGCAAGACGGCCCCGCTCATGCAGCAGCAGACGAAGGGCCTGCAGGGGTGTGAACCGAACGGATGGCCCTCGAAGGGCTAGTCCGCGGCTGCCGTGGACTGACTCCGGTGGATACAGCGCCCCAATTGCGGGGCCTTTGCTGTCATGGCGTGGACGTGCGCATCAGTGCTTGGGCGAGCGGGGCCGCAGAGAATAGTCTTCGGCACCCTGCGTGGCCTTCTCGTACTCGATCTCACCGCTGACGGAGGTCGTACCCGAGGGGGTCAGTGATCCAGGCTGTTCGACGGCAGCGATGCTGTCGGTCGCGACGACCTCACGCTGATGGTCCGTCGGGGCACCCGCATCGATCTTCGTGGCCAGAGCCTTCTCACGAACGAACATGAGGACGACTGCCGCGATGATTCCCAGCGGGCAGACCCACAGGAAGATCGGCACCAGCGCATCGCTGTACGCATTGACGATGATCGAGTGGATCGGCTCGGGCAGCGACTTGACCACTTCGGGGGTCAGCGAATTCGACCCCGTGCCCTTCATCGCCTGAGCGCCCTGGGGTCCCAAGGACTTGATGCCGTCCTCGAGGTTGGATGCCAGCCGCGAGGTGAAGAGCGAACCGATCAGCGACATGCCCAGCGTGCCGCCGATCTGGCGGAAGAAGTTGTTCGACGCCGTCGCCGTGCCGACCATCGCCACCGGGAACGAGTTCTGGACGATGAGCACGAGCATCTGCATCGACAGTCCCAGACCGAGGCCCAGCACACACAGGCAGCCGATGACGACGAGAACGTTCTGATCAGCCGTGACGAAGGTCCCCATGAGGAAGAGGGCGACGCCGACGATCGCGCTGCCGAGCACCGGGTACCACTTGTACCGTCCCGTCTTTGAGACGACGAAGCCGATGATGACCGAGCTCGGCAGCATCACGGCCATCATGGGCACCATGAGGAGCCCGGCCTTCGTCGCTTCGATCCCGTGGGCCATCTGCAGGAACGTGGGCATGTACGAAAGGACGCCGAACATGCCGATGGCGATGCACATGCCGGCGATCGTGCAGAGGACGAAGTTCGTGTCCTTGAACACGAACATCGGGATCACGGGTTCGGGCACAGACTGTTCGACGAAGACGAAGACGACGGCGCTGATGACGGCGATGGCGATGAGTCCGATGATGATCGGATCGTCCCAGTCGTACTGATGCCCGCCCCACGAAGTCGTGAGGATGAGCGCCGAGGTGAATTCGGCGATGAGGACCATTCCCGCGACATCGACATGGCGTCTGACCGACCGATCCGACTTCGGGACCTTGAGGAAGAGGATGGCGGCGATGAGCGCGAGCACGCCGAACGGAAGATTGAGAGCGAATGTCCAGCGCCAGCCCGGACCCTCGGTGATCCAGCCTCCGATCAGCGGTCCGGCCACCGAGGTGACCGCGAAGTTCGCGCCCATGATGCCCATATAGGGACCGCGTTTGCGCGCCGGCACAACCGCGGCGATGAGAGCCTGCGAGAGGATGATGAGACCCCCGCCGCCGAGGCCCTGAATGACGCGTGCAGTGATGAGGACGGCCATGCTGTGGGCGAGGAAGCCGACGATCGAGCCGAGGATGAACATGCAGATGGCGAAGATGAAGATCTTCTTGCGGTTGAACGAATCGCCCAACTTGCCGTAGATCGGCATCATGATCGTCGCCGCCAACATGAACGCCGTCGAGACCCACAGCATCTGGTCGACGCCGTTGAGGTCGCCGACGATGGTCGGCAGGGCCGTGGCCAACATGGTCTGGTTGAGCGAGAACATGAACATCGCCAGCATCAGGCCGACGAACAGCAGGACCACTGACGGGGTCTCGATCTCCGGCTCCTCCTCGGCGCTGTGCTGCTTCTCGGCAGCGGGCTCTGTGGCGGTAGTGGTCATCTCAGCCTTTCTAAGAGGGTCAGGAACAGTTCGATCGAGGAGGTGAACGCCTGGTCCACCCGTTCGTCGTCCAACTCGTGTTCGGTGTCGAATCGCGCGGAGGCGAAAGCATGCTCGAGCGGAATGCTGCACAGCTGCGCGAGCATCCGCGCGGCCCGTGTGGCGGTGTCTTCATCGGCAAAGGTGATTCCGCGACGTTCGATCCGCCGGCGGATGCCGGTGATGATCTGCTCGGAGTAGTGCCGCTTCGTCTCCATGCTGAGCATGCCGAGGTGCGGATGCCGAGCCTGGATTGCGCGCAGCTTCTGTTTGTTCGCCGACCGCGGCAGCAGGAATTCGAACGCGGCGCGGATGGTGAAGGAGAGATCCTCCGCCAGACGCTCGCGCCGGGGCTCGAAGTCCTCGATGAATCGCTGCAGTGCGGCTGCGATATCGTCCGAGGCCGTCAGTCCGACGATCGCCATCTCCTTGGTGGGGAAATAGTTGAAGAACGTGCGCGTCGAGACCTCCGCAGCTTCCGCGATCCGAGCCACAGTCACCTCGTCGAGCCCATGATCGAAGACGAGATCGACGGCCGCGACGTGGATGGCGGCGCGGCGCTCACGGGTCTGACGCTCGCGCAGGGATTCGGTCGGTTCGGAACTCACCAGAAAATTATGCACCTCTTGCAAAGTTGCACAAAATGCAGAAATGCATTCGATGCATTCGTCGACGGTGATGTTATTCACACTCCGTCGTCGGGCGAGCGACACGTGGGAATATAAGTCCGCATGCACCTGTTGATTGAGTCGTATACGCTCAACTTTGAAAGAGGAGGTCAGCTTTGGCCACATTCCACGGACCCGCAGGCTCGGGCGGCGACTCGTTCGACGAGTTCCTCGCTCGCTACCTCCAGGGTCAGAACGGAGCCCGTCGAGGACGCTCCGTCGACATCAACCGGCTGCTGAGCAAGCGCAGCCACGCGATCCTCGAGGCGGCCGCGGAGTTCGCAGGGCGACACGGTCAGTCCGAGGTCGACGCGCTCCACATCCTGCGCACCATGGTCGATTCCGAACCCGGAATCTCCGCCGTGCGCCAGGCCGGCGCCGATCCCGAGGCCATCGCCCATGCAATCGAAGAGCGCCTTCCGGCGACCACCGACACCGAGGCGGATTCCTCCCCCTCGCTGACCGGTTCCGCCCAGCGCGCCCTGCTCGAGAGCTACCAGGTGGCGCGAGCATTCGGGTCGACCTACATCGATCCCGAACACATGTTCTTCGCCTTCGTGCTCAACCAGGAGATGCCCGCCGGTCGGATCCTCGCCCAGGCCGGCGTCACCCAGGCTGCACTGCAGGCTGGTGCCGAGGCGGCCGAAGCCGCAGGCATGCACCCCGGCCAGGAGGCCGAAGCCGAGGGTGGTCAGGAATCCGTGCTGGAGAAGTTCGGCACGGATCTCACCGAGCTCGCAGCCGAAGGCAAGCTCGATCCCGTCATCGGACGCGCGGAGGAGATCGAACAGACGATCGAGATCCTCGCCCGGCGGACCAAGAACAACCCCGTCCTCCTCGGTGAGGCCGGCGTCGGCAAGACCGCGATCGCCGAAGGGCTCGCGCAGGCCATCCACTCCGGTGAGGTGCCCAAGCAGCTCCACGGCAAGCGCATAGTCTCCCTCGATCTGCCCGGCATGCTCGCCGGCACCCGCTACCGCGGTGACTTCGAGGAGCGGCTGACCGGGGCGCTGAACGAGATCGCCGAGGACGGCGACATGATCGTCTTCGTCGACGAACTCCACACCCTCGTCGGAGCCGGCGGCAACGGCGAATCGAACTCGATGGACGCCGGCAACATCCTCAAGCCGAGGCTCGCGCGCGGAGATCTGCACATGATCGGCGCGACCACGCTCAAGGAGTACCGCACCATCGAGAAGGATTCGGCCCTCGAACGCCGCTTCCAGCCGGTGACCGTGGGTGAGCCGAGCGTCGAGGATGCGGTGACGATCATCGACGGGCTGAAGGACCGCTACGCCGAATTCCACGAGGTCACCTACACCGCCGAGGCGATCCGCGCCGCGGTGGAACTGTCGAACCGCTACATCACCGACCGGTTCCTCCCGGACAAGGCCATCGACCTCATCGACCAGGCCGGCGCCCGAATGTCGCTCAGGCGTGCGCCCGCTGCCGATATCGACGCGCTCAAGCTCAATCTCTCTGAACTCGAAGCGGATAAGAAGTCCGCTATCGAGGCGGAGGACTACGAACGTGCCGGCCGGCTCCGCGATGAGATCAATGAGGTGACCGCCCGGATCGAATCTGCCGAGAATCCGGACGCGGAGGCCGCGAAGACCGCTGCAGCCGAGGCGATCATCGGTGAACAGGAGATCGCGCAAGTCGTCTCCCGGGCCACCGGAATCCCGGCAGCACGGATGACGCAGAGCCAGAAGGCACGACTGGCGAATATGGAAGAGGTCCTCCACGACCGCGTGGTCGGACAGGACGAAGCCGTGACCGCCGTGTCGCGCGCGATCCGCCGCAGCCAGACCGGTATGGCCGATCCCAACCGACCCATCGGCAGCTTCCTCTTCCTCGGCCCCACCGGTGTCGGCAAGACTGAGCTGGCGAAGGCTCTGGCGCAGACCCTGTTCGACGACGAGTCGGCCATGATCCGCTTCGATATGAGCGAGTTCGGCGAACGCCACACGGTGTCCCGCCTCGTCGGTGCTCCTCCCGGCTACGTCGGCTACGACGAGGCGGGGCAGCTGACGGAGAAGGTCCGGCGTCGCCCGTATTCGGTCATCCTCCTCGACGAGGTCGAGAAGGCCCACCCGGATGCGTTCAACCTGCTGCTGCAGGTCCTCGACGACGGACGGCTCACCGACGGTCAGGGCCGCACGGTCGACTTCCGCAACACCGTGGTCATCATGACCTCGAACCTCGGCTCCGAGTTCATGTCCGGCACTCCGCTGGGCTTCGCCTCAGGGGCCGCGGGAGATGCGGAGAAGGATCTCAAGGCCAAGGTCATGGGCCGGCTCAAGGAGTTCATGCGTCCGGAGTTCATCAACCGCATCGACGACACCGTGATGTTCGCCCGCCTCGATCGCGAGCAGCTGCGCTCCATCGTCGATCAGCAGCTGGCTGCGTCGAAGCAGCGTCTCGAGGCTCAGGGCATTGCCCTCGACGTCTCGGCAGAGGCTCTCGACTGGCTTGCCGACGAAGGGTATGAACCCGAGTTCGGTGCCCGTCCGCTGCGTCGCGCGATCCAGCGCGAGCTCGACGACCGCATCGCCGATCTCCTCGTCACCGAGGCGGTCGATGAGGGCGGCACCGTGCGCGCCACGGTCGTTGACGGCGCACTCAAGGTCGTGGCTGGCACCCGCCCGGAGCCGATCATCGCCTGATCACCGAGGCGGCCCTGCACCGGCGGTCGCTTCTCAGTGACGCGTTCGAACCGGAGAGCCCGGGACGAAAGATTCCGTTCTTTCGTCCCGGGCTCTGTCGTTGCTGCGGGCAGCGTAGCATCCCGGTTCAGCCGCGGGTGGCAGAGGACTGTTCGGGATGGGGATCGTTCGCTCCGAGGAGCTTGTTGAGGACGAGTCGTTCGCCGAGCGTCCACGTGGTCGTCGTCGCCAGATAGAGCGCAGCGGCCAAGGGGACGAAGAGCGCGAAGATCGCCGTGAGGAACGGCATGAAGCTCAGGGTCTTCATCACTCCGGACAGATCCGGCATCGCCGGAGCATCTGCCCCGTTCTTCGCCGGGGGAGCGGTCGGAGTCTCGGGTGTGGCCGGGGTGAGCAGGTGTCGGGAGAACCCCGCGACGACTGCGATGAGGACGACGAGGATGAGGTAGACCGTGATCGCGGTGCCGGTCAGATCGCCGGCGCCGAGCAGTTTGACGAAGCTCGTGTCCAGCGGCAGACCGAAGAGCGTATGCCCGAGCAGCTCATTGGCGTCTCCGTCGATCGTCGCATTGATGAAGAGACCATAGACGGCCATGAGCACGGGCATCTGCGCGAGCACCGGAAGGCATCCGGCGAAAGGGGACGCGTTCTCCTCCTTGTACAGTTCCATGAGCTTCTGCTGCATGAGTTCGGGCTGCTTCTTGTATTTCTTCTGCAGCTCGCTGATCTTCGGCGCCAGTCGTTTCCGAGTGATGCCGGCTCTGACCTGGGATACCCCGACGGGGATGAGCACGGCGCGGACCAGGACGGTGAGCACGATGACGGCCAGGGCGGCGCTGAAGCCGCCGGCGAGTGGTTCGAGGATGTCGCTGATCCCCGTGACCACCGTGTAGGCGGCCTCGACGAGCAGGCGGATGGGCAGGAATTCGTAGATGTTCACAGGTGATCGTCCCTCGGACTTAGGCGCGCTGAGGCGCGGTTGGATGGGCCGTTGCAGGCCATCACCGTGACGTTTGATGACAATTGCCCGCGCCGAGGCGGGGAGACGTTCCGTACGGAACGTGATCGAGGTCGTTCAGGCGATGGCGTGAACGACGGAAGAGGGGGCTCTGGGCAGTGCCGTACCCGGAGTGCCGGGTTCCGCCGGCATGCGGAATTCGCGGATGCTTCGGCGCGTGTCCGGCAGAGACGGCGGGTGCGCCGACAGCGAGAGCACACGCAGCAGAGCCATGCTCGCCCATGCGGCGATCGGTGTCAGCAGCGCCGCACCGAGGAGAGCCAGGACGATGAGATGAGTGGGGGACTGGGGCACGACCGATTCGAGGTCGGAAGAGAGCACGACGACGAGCAGCTGCAGAGTCAGCCACATATTCGCCATCATCTCGTCCCCTTCCCGGTGCGTCGATGCTAACACGCGGGCCTGCGCGGAGGTCTCAGTCCTCTGCGTCGGCGGCGAGGTCCGGATCTCGGGCGAGACGCACGAGCGCGGCCGCGAGGCCGGCGAGGTCGTCGTCACCGACCAATGCGGTCAGCTTCTCGTCCTGCTCCGGCAGCCCGGCCGTCTTCGCGCCCTTGCGGACGAGTGTGTCGAATGCAGGCCTCACCGAGGGCCAGACCTGCTGGGCCTCTCGGAGGAAGATGGATGCCCCGGTCGGACCGATCCCGGTGAATTCCTGCAGCAGCCTCGCAATCCGACCAGGCTGCCCCTCGGCCTCATCGCGCAGTTTCCGCAGGTCCCCGTCCCAGCGGTCGATGAGCAGATCGGCGGCCTCGGCCAGACGCGTGGCGGTGCTCTCGTCGTAGCGCCGATATCCGCCTCGACCGAGCGCATCGACCCGTTGCTGCCACGTGCTCGCGCGCAGACGCTGCGGCGTCCTCCACTTCGCCGAGAACAGCTCGCGCGCGCTCGCGAGGGCGATGTCGGAGCTGATGCGCGTGGACAGGAGCAGGCTGAGGACGAGCAGCTGCCACAGCGGGGCCGGCTTGTCTCGGAGTGTGATCCCGGCCGCCGCGGCGAAGGTGCGCCCGTGCGCATCGATGAGTCGAGCGGCGTGTTCTCGCTGTGTGCTCATGCGGCCGATCCTATGTCCGGGCCCGGTCGAAGAGTCAAGGGCCACCGGAGCCTCAGCCGCCGGTGCCCGTCCGCTCACAGCGGCACGGTCCCGCTCCTACGACCGCATCTTCGGCGACTCCCTGCGTGACCGGTGGTTCACCGCCGAGGAGGGGATCGAGTATGGACTCATCGATCGCGTCATCGACTCCCAGTCCGACCTGTGAGCTCAGATCGGAATGAGGATGACTGAAGTGAAGTGGCTCACAGGTCTTGCGGAAACGGCAGTAGGTTAAGTTAGGCTGGCCTATGTTAATGTCGAGGGGCCGCAACCGGCTCCGACCACTGTCGAAAGGACAGGAATGTCAGTTCCTCACAGCCGCCGGACCGTCATCGCCGGAGCGCTGGTCGCGCTCTCGCTCATCGCCACCGCCTGCGGGCAGGGATCGCAGGCCGCGGAGGAATCCGGGTCCGCGAATTTCGAGACCGTGACGATCAAGCACGCACTCGGCGAAGCGGTCATCGAATCCGAGCCCGAACGCGTCGTCACCCTCGGCCAGGGATCGACGGAGACTGCGATCGCGTTGGGCAAGACTCCGGTCGGTATGGAGGAATACGCCTGGGGATCCGATGACACCGGCTATATGCCGTGGATCTACGAGGCCGTGAAGGACAATGGCGAGAAGCTGCCCGAACAGTTCCAGGGCGATACGGAACTCGATGTCGAGGCCATTGCCGAACTCGAACCCGATGTCATCCTCGCTCCCTGGTCGGGAATCACCGCCGACCAGTATGAGCAGCTCGATGCCATCGCCCCGACCGTGGCGTACCCGAAGCAGCCGTGGACCATCGAATGGGATGAGCAGATCACCACGATCGGCAAGGCTCTCGGTCAGGAAGAGGAATCCGTTGGGCTCGTCGACGACATCAAGACACAGCTGAAAGAGGCCGAGCGGGACGAGTACAAGGACCTCACGTTCTCCTATATCTACAACTCCGGTCCCGGCACCCTCGGCGTTTTCTATCCCACCGAACAGCGCGTGGCGATGGTCTCGGCTCTCGGGCTGACCCCGGATCCGGTCATCGACGAACTGAAGAAGGAGTACGACAAGCCGGGAACGGACTCCGCGCTCATCGGCCTGGAGAACGCGGACAAGCTCAACGACTCGGACCTCATCTTCACCTTCTACTCCGATGCGAAGAACAAAAAGGAGATCGAATCGCAGGGACTGTATAAGAACATTCCGGCGATCAGGTCCGGAGCCGTCGTGGCCTCCGACGATCAGGCGTTCGTCACCGGATCCTCGATCATCAACCCGCTCACCGTCCCCTGGGCGCTGGAGCGCTATGTGCCGATGATCGACAAAGCTGTGGAGAAGCTCGACAAGTAGGTCGACGGCGAAGCAGCAGCCGAATCAGCCGGGCGAGCTGGGCGCTCTCAATCGAGGGCGCTCAGCTTCTTCCATTCATCCCAGGAATAGACCCAGTCTGAGATGTCGCTGTCATTGGTCGACAGGCTCACCTGCGAACCGGTGATCTCGACGGGATCACCGAAGATCGCGGAGTCATAGTATTCCTTCGCCCGTGCGGTGGTGAGGTTGACGCAGCCGTGCGAGACGTTCTGAGAACCCTGCACGCCTGCCGACCAGGGAGCAGCGTGGATGAATTCGCCGTTGTTGTGGATGCGCACAGCCCACTGGACATCGGTCTCGTAGTCCCACTGCTCGGAGGTCATCGTATAGTCGGCGGCCTTCGACATCACCACGTGCGTGCCGTTGTACGAGGGTGACTTCGGTGCGCCGAGGGAGGCCGGGAAGTCCATGACCGTCTTGCCGTCACGGGTGACGGTCATCCGGTGGGTCTTCACATCGGCCTTGGCGACCTGTTTGCGCCCGATCTCGAAATCGAGGGTGAGATCGTTCTGCCCCACGCTGTTCTCGCCCGTCGGCACGTCCTTGAGCGGAACGTCGACGGAGACCTTCGAATGAGCGGGCCAGAACTCCTTCGGACGGAAATGCAGGCGGGACTGCGGATCGTCATAGAGCCAACCCCACGAGCCTTCGACCTCACGCTCCTCGCCGTCTTCGTCGGTGACCTTGACCGAGAGTCGACGTTCCACATCGTCACGGAATTCCTCGGACACGGTGGAACCGAAGTTGAGCATGATGGGGGCTGCGACGCCGACTGTCTGGTCATCGGCGAGTGTCGTGCGCACCGACATCGGTGCCCCGTCGCTGGCGCCGACAGTGATCATTGCGTCGAGGTCGACTTCGTCTCCGTCGGCGGTGGTGGCGGTGACCTTCACGGTGTATTCGCTGTCGCCGACGAGGCCGTAGGTCGAGATCCAGGCGGCGGAGTCATCCGGGGCGGAGACCGCTTCGGCATCATCCTTGCTCTCTGAATCGCTGCCCTTCGACTCTTCCGTGGACTCGTCGTCGCTGGATCCGGATGCGGTGGAGCTCGGTGTCGACGAACCGGCTTGGGCGTCCTCCTCTGACTCGAGCGCGGTGCCGGAAGCATCGAAGAATGTGCCGGGATCGTGCGCGATTCGGGGGTGGGCCTCCTCGGTGACGGAGATGTCACTGAGGTCGGCGTTCTCGACGGAGATGCCGATCCTCTGACCGGCCTCCAGATCGATCTCGTCGCCGGATTCGGTTACCTCGCCGAAGTCTTCGGCGCCGGGCATCGCGGTCGCAGCATCGGTGGCCGGACTCGGTTGCGCAGTGGAGGTCGCATCCTCGCTGGGCTGGGATGTCGACGTCGATTCGGACGCGGATTCTGCTGCTTCGGCGGTGACGGATCCGACGCGGAAAACGGGGTCAGCGGCCGCCTCGGCGGTCGTTTTCGCGCCGTTGCGGGTCGCATCGGGATCATCACTCGTCGGCGTGCACGCCGTGAGCAGGGCCAGTGCCGACAGGGCGGCAACGGCCCCGTAGATCTTCGTGGACAACAGGGAAACCTCGTTAGAGCACAGGGATGAGAACTGCGATTCATGGTAATGAAGCAAAATCACGAAAGTATTAACGCTTTCGCTTCTTCGCCCCGAATCCGGTGACCGGATGGCCGTGGAGGCAGAGCTGACCTGCGCAGATGGGGGATCAGGGGAGTTGTGGAATTGTGATGTTGGGGAGTTGCCGGGGAATAGAGGACTCCCCGTGCACCCGACAGAGCTCGCTTACCCTTGCTGCCTTCCGGCCCTGGGGGAGTTCACAAGATGACGCCGCACGGGGAGCCGTGGATCAGTCTAGTCGAGAGCGGCCTCGGCGGACAAAACGAGTGTGCGAGGCCACACGAGGACGGGCCGCACGGCGCAGATACCACCCGCCGGCGCCGAAGACGATGCTCAGCAGAATCTGCACCAAGCAGGCGAGGCCGAACGCCATGTCGAACCCGAAGACAGCGGTGAACGAGTGGAAGAGTGCGCCGAGGAGTGCGACACCCACGGCGATCCCCGCTTGCTGCATCGTTGCGATGAGGCCGCCGCTCAATCCTGCCACTCGGTCGGGGACGGCGCCGACGATTGTGCCCACCAAGGGGCCGAACTGCATGGCCTGCCCCGCACCGTGGATGAGGGCAGCGGCCTGGAACCACAGGTGCCACCCGGCTCCCGCACTCGAGGAGACCCATGCGATGCCGAGAAGTCGGGGCCGGTGAACGATGCGACCGGGCGGTGGACGTGCAGGGAGACGACGAGGAACGCAATGCAGAACACGGCGAGGCTGAGACCGGAGACATACGCCGGAATGTCCGGTCTGGGAGACCGGTGAGAAGTTGAAGAGGAAGGTGCCGAAACCCGGAAAGAAGACGAAGGCCATGAGCATACCCACCCACGCGGCCGGTACCGCGACGACGTCGGGTGGGATGAACGGGAACCGGCCGGTCGCGTCGGCGCGCGACTGCCACAGGGCGAGAGCCGCAATGCCCAAGGCGCTGACCGCCAGCAGGATCACCGGAACCGGCAGTCAGCCTGTGGCGGGTCCCAGAGCCAGTCCGATGACGAGGCACATCATGCCCAGGCCGAGGAGGATCGCGCCGGGGACGTCGAGGGGTGCCGGGGCTGCGGCGCGAAGAGGTCGCTGTGCTCGCGAACATCGGCACCAGTTGGTACACCCGGCTTGAGCAGGGGCGCGAGGTCCACCCCTCGGAGTCGGTGCTCGAATCCATCGCCGAGGCGCTGCTGCTCGACCGGGAGGAGCGTGCCCATCTCTTCCTGCTGGGCGGATACCCGGACCGGGTGGCGAACCCCGGGGACTCGGCGGTCGGCGAGCAGATGCGCAGCCTGCTCGACGAACTGCTGCCGCTGCCGGCGATGCTCACCGACCCGGGGTACACGATCCTTGCGTTCAACTCCGTCGAACGGTATCTCGTCTCCGACCTCGAAGCACTCACTCCGGCCGACCGGAACTGCGCGATCCAATCCTTCGAGAACCCGGAATGGGCGCGGACCTTCCACTCCGATGACGGTCACCGGGCGCAGGTCGTGGCGAAGCTGCGTGCCTCGTACGCGGAGTCGATCGACGATCCCGAGTGGTCGCCGCTGCTGTCGCGGCTGCGCAGGAATCCGGAATTCTGGCGTCTGTGGGATTCGGGATCGGTCGGCCGATCTGTCGGGCGGGTCTAGACCATTGAGACCCCGTACGTGGGCACGCTCAAGCTGACGATGAGGACGCTCATCGCGGAGGAGAACCAGAGGCTGACGCTTTCGGTCTATCAGCCGGTGGACACGGTGACGCGGTCCCGCTTGCAGACGCTGCACGGCTGGATCAACGACGGGAGCATCGAGCGCAGACGGGAGGACGGGGTCGACTGTTCACCTGCGGGAAGTGGGATGCTTCACACTCGGCCACCGCGATTTCGCATTGTCGTCATGACTCGGATAAGCTGATTCGCGGAGGATTCGCCTAGTGGCCTATGGCGCTCGCCTGGAACGCGGGTTGGGTTAACGCCCTCAGGGGTTCGAATCCCCTATCCTCCGCCACGGAAGTCCCGGTCTCGCAGAATCTGCGGGCCGGGACTTCGTCGATTCACCGCGGGTCTCTGCGCTGGACGGGGGAGGTTCGTTGTCAGGCATCCCCCACCGGTCCTGACCCGATGCACCGGTGCAACGAGGTGGTGTGCCGCCAAGGGTGAGGGATGCGGAGCTGGGTGCAGCAGACGGCCGTTGCCGGAACGCAAATCGGATGACGGTTCTTGGCGAAGTGCGTCATTGTGACGGCGTGCGTCGCTTCGCGAAGTCTGTGCGCCGCGTGTGGTCTGCATCTCAGTAGTCTCGCACAGCACACCTGCACACCTCACGAGCGACCTCAGGGAACTGGCCCGATGATGTCGCAGCAACCGGTCCGGGGCGGACAGATCGGCGTCGACCTCATCCTCACCGGCTTCCTCCAATGCCAGGAGGAACTCGAAGCGTTCGGCAAGACCGTCATCCCGATCGTGCGCGAGAAGGAAGCCGAACTCGTCAACAGGGGACTGCTCACCCCTGCCGGAGTCTGAACCTGGAGGCGAGGTTCCTCAGGCCACGCTGAAGGACGCGGACCTGAGCGTCAGCTTCGTCCGCAGCTGATCGCCGGTGAGGCTCGCGGTCTTCCCCTTCACCGAGGTGGCTTTCACCGTCTTCACCAGACCTGAGCCGGTCTTCGCCACCGCCACAGACCGGACGTCTGCCAGCCCGAAGGCCCGTGCCATGTCGGCCTGCTTGGCCGTCACCGACCACAAGGCGTTTGGGTTCTGCGCCGAGGCATACTTCGACGGTGAGTCATCGACGGAGACGAGGTAGGGCACGGGTGATCCCCACACCTCGCGGACTTCACCGTCGAACCGCTCATCGTCTGGGTCTCCGCCACGGCCGTGCGCCACGGACCCGAATCGCCTGCATTCTCATGAGTCCACCCGAGGAAACGCTGGGAGGCCACCTCGTCATAGACGTTGCACCCGCAGGCCGGCTTCACCGCACCGAGGTTGCGGTAGGCGTAGGTGCGCGAAGCGATGGCCTGAGAACGCAGCGCCTCGGACTGCCATGATGCCGGCATCTCGGCGATGCCCGGCAGATATTCCTTGTTGAGACCCACCACGTTGATGACGTTGAGCGAGCTCTTCAGCTGACCGATCTCGAGCCGTCCGTGTCGGTAGATGCCGGTCGCCCCGTTCTGGGCACCGCTGACCGACACCGTCGTCGCCGACGAACTCTTCCAATATCGGGTGCCCTGCCATTCGAGGGTGAGCTTCGAGCCCGAATAGCTCTTCGACCCGACGGTCGCCTTGACCGAACCGGACGACGTCCGTTCGATAGCGACCTTCGAGCCCGATTCGATGGTCTTCGACCCGACCTTGACCCGCAGACGGCCGGACCGCGGAGTGACCGTCACGGACTTCTTACCGGTCAGCAGCTGCACCTTGAGACTGGCGTCGGCGTTCTTCGACATCGTCGTGACCTTGGCACCCGTGTAGTAGTGTTGCAGGATCTGCGTCGACGACTTTCCGGCTGCCGCCATTCCGCGCGCTCCGTACTGGCTCATCCCGACCCCATGGCCGAACCCCGACCCCCTGATCGTGAACGAAGACGGCGCCTTCGCCAGCGTCACTTTCGCCCCGGACTTCGCCGTCCACACGATCATGCCGTTCTGGAACTTCTGCCGGGTCTCCGAACCTGAGCGGTATTCGTTGCTCGTCGGATAGCCCAGAACTCCGCGTTCCCAGCTGGACTTCTTCCACGCGGTGCGGATCGCACCCCATGTGGCATGCGCACCGGTCGACTTCGTCCAATGCATGCTGCCGTTCGTGAACGTCTGATAGCAGCCCTTCTGGACCAGCGTGCAGCGCTGCGGACTGACGGCAGGACCGAGCTTGCCGCCGTTTCCGCCGAGCAACTTGTGCATCGCCCCGATCGCCCCCGCGGTCGGATCCGCGGCGTTCGCGGGGGACGGGGCTGCGACGAGCGTGAGGAGCAGTCCGATGAGAACGGCCGCGAGGGCAGGAGTCGTCGCCTTGACGGACGGGGAAGCTGGCATGAGTAGATCATAAGCGCGGCTGTCAAGACCCCAGGTGACGAACAGACGAACTCCCCGGAACGATCGTTCCGGGGAGTTCTTCGCCGAGGTGGTTCCGCCTCGGCGAAAGAGGCATCGTTCCGGGTCAGCTGAAGTTATCAGCGATTGCCTTGTTGAAGGCGTCGAGGTCGTCGGGGCTGCGGGAGGTGATGAGGTTGCCGTCGACGACTACCTCGGTGTCGGCCCAGTCGGCTCCGGCGTTGATGAGGTCAGTCTTCGTCGAGATGAACGACGTCAGCTTCCGTCCCTTGGCCACTCCCGCCTCGG
>NZ_JBQDYQ010000021.1:33851-50300 GCF_052105255.1 Brevibacterium sp. | reverse complement strand
CCCGACCTCACGATTATGAGTCGTGCGCTCTAACCAGCTGAGCTACCCCGCCCCAGCGCCGCATTCTAGGCGGCACGAGAGCCCCGAAAGGGAATCGAACCCTTGACCTTCTCCTTACCATGGAGATGCTCTGCCGACTGAGCTATCGGGGCAACAGGTAAGAATTTACACGGGTTCGCTCGCTCTGGGCAAATCGGGTGTCAGTGACGTCACTCACACGGCCCGCGATCTCCAGCCAAACCTCACACAGAGCTCCAGCCTGAACCGCCCTCACCAGTAAAAACACTCATTCCAGGGGGTCGAATCGCCCCGCAAGGTATCCCTGCAGGCGACCGGGATGGTTCGTGATGATCCCGTCGACCTCGGCCCCGAGGAGCTCCCTCCATTCGTTCATCTCGTCGGCAGTCCAGACGAAGACACCGAAGTCGTTGTCCATAATCTCGGTGACGACGGATTTGCGCATGGAGAACCCTTTGTACGAAGGGTTGATCGCCACCGCCCCGAGATCGCGAGCGATCTCGATGTCCTCGGGTTTCGGAACCATGCGCAGGAGGAAGCGAGCCACCATCGGCAGCATGTCCCGACAGGTCTCAAGTGTTTCGAGATTGAACGACTGGACGACCATCCGGTCGGCAATCCCGGTCTCCACCACCAGCTCCGAGATCCTCGCCACCGCACCCGATGACCACTCTCCTTTGAGCTCGAGCAGCAACTCACCGCCTTGGTGCTGGATATCTCGCATCACGGCCGACAAAGTCGGGATGCGGACTCCATAGAAGCCCGGCCCCATCCACGAGCCGGCGTCGACGAACGACAGCTCTTCGGCGGTGAGATTGACCACGGGCCCCTTTCGGTTCGTGGTTCGGTCCAGGTCCGGGTCGTGGAGGATGACGGGGACGCCATCGGCGCTGGTCGAGGTGTCGACCTCGATGAGATCGACACCGAGGGCGCGTGCGGCATCGACCGCGGCCAGGCTGTTCTCGGGAACCACGGCGGAATAGCCGCGGTGGGCGATCACCAGTGGGCGGCTGCCGGATCCCGGGCGTTCGACGATGCCCCGCTCGTGGATGAACTGCAGAAAACTCATGCCTTCAGCCTATGCCCTGCCCTCGATGACCGTCGCCCCGCTGCAACGGTCAACTCCCGGCTATCAGGAAATCTCGCCGAAACCTTCGAGCGCGGCCCGCGACGTAGTATCGTGTGATCTGGTTCACTCAACTGTAAGGATCGTCCATGGAAGCTATCTTCGCTGCCGTAATCGTCCTCGCCTTCATCGCTCTCGGCGAGCTGGTCTCGATCTGGTCGAAAGCGCGGATCCCCAGTCTGCTGGTCGCAATGCTCGGTATCTTCGTCTTCGCCAAGATCGGCATCGTTCCGGAGTCGATCGTCGACGATTCGATGCTCGTGCAGATCTACACGATCCTCGTCGCTCCGCTGCTGTTCCATATGGGCACGCTCATCCCGCTGCGGGTGATGGCCAAGCAATGGCGTTCGGTGATCATCGCCGTCTCGGGCATGCTCGTCGCCGTCCTCCTCGTCCTCGCAGTCGTCGCCCCGATCTTCGGCTTCGACACCTTCGTCGCCGGTTCCGGACCGCTGGCCGGCGGCATCGTCGCCACCAGCCTGACGACCGAGGGACTCACGGCTCAGGGGGCCGCCTCGGCGATCATCGTCCTCCCCGCGCTCGTGCTCATGCTCCAATCCCTGCCGTCGATGCCGTTGACGAACTTCCTGCTCCGCCGCTATGCGACGAAGCTGCGCGACAGCGGCGAACTCCACGAGCTCGCCGCCGCCCATCACGAAGAGGAAGAGGAGGCCGCGCAGAAGAAGAAGCTCGTGACCCTGCCGTCCTTCCTCGTCGACAATCAGCTGTTCATGCTCTTCCTCATCCTCGTCGGCGGATCGATCGCAACGCTGCTGGCCGTGCCCACGCACATCCCGTCCTCGATCCTCGCCCTCCTGCTCGGCATCGCCGCGGCCGCGACCGGTCTCTCACCGGACAAAGCCATGGAGCGGTCGAACTCCTTCGGCGTCGCCATGGCCGGCGTCATCGCGATCGTCATGGCCCCGCTGGTCTCCGCGTCCGTGCAGGACGTCATCAACGCGTTGCTGCCGACGATCACCATCCTCGTCGTCGGCGGTGCCGGCATCGTCATCGGCGGCTTCGTCGCTACGAAGGTGCTGCGCTGGAAGGCCCCGCTGGGCATGTCGGTGGCGCTGACAGCGATGTACGGCTTCCCGGCCGACTATCTGCTCACCAATGAGGTCGCCCGGTCCATCGCCCGCGACGACGATGAGAAGGAAGCGCTGCTCAATGTCATGCTTCCGCCCATGCTCGTCGGAGGCTTCACCTCGGTGTCGGCCGGCTCCGTCGTCATCGCCAGCGTGCTCGTCAGCCTGCTCTGACCACTTTGCCGACTGCCAGGGGCCCTCGCCCCGACGACGCTGACTCCCCACCGGAAAGGCCACCATGCACGATCTGCTCGCCGATGGCCGGGCTCTGCTCCCGGCGCTGCAGGAGCTGCGACGTTCCCACAGGTCGGTCTCGATCTGCCCCGCACGCAGGCGGGGGTCCTCGATGCCCTGTCCGGGCTCGATCTCGAGGTGACCACGGGTGTGGGCGCCACCTCGGTGGTGGTCGTACTGCGCGGATCGCACCCGAACAAGCCGGCCGCCGCTACAGCGGTGCTGCTGCGCGGAGATATGGACGCTCTCCCGGTGACCGAGTAGACGGATGAGCCGTTCGCCTCGACGAACGGACATATGCACGCCTGCGGATACGACCTGCATACGGCTGGTCTCGTCGGAGCCGCGCGACTGCTCCACGCGCATCGCGACCGGTTGGCCGGGGACGTCGTCGTCATGTTCCAGCCCGGAGAGGAAGGCTGCAACGGAGCGGCAGTGATGATCGACGAAGGCGTGCTCGACGCCTCCGGCACGAGGGCGATGGACGAACTCCGCGGCTCCCTCGGCGAGGACCGGGTGCAGCTCCTCGAGCAGCCGATCATGCCGAGCGAGGACTTCTCGTTTGTCCTCCGCGAAGTCCCGGGCACGTACCTCATGTTCGGGGTCGAACGCCTGGACGTTCCCGCGGAACGACAGGGAAACAACCACTCCCCCTTCGACGATTCGGTGCTCGGCGATCAGGCGGCGCTCCTGGTCCACCTGGCGGTCGAACGCCTGGCGAAGGCGACGCACACGGTCTAGCCGCAAGCGTGCGCGGCGGCTTGCACGGCGGCGTGCGCGGCGGAGGCCGGCTGGTGTGGCTGCCGATGCCCGATCCTGCATCAGCGACGGAAACGATGCCACCATCGCCGAGGTGAACCCACCGACTCCGGATCGACGGGCTGATACCCCGGTTCCGCCTCGGGATCCCCGGGTTCCGCCTCGGTGACGGAGTCGTTCTTCATCGCATTCCGACGCCGCCGCCATGCGGCGACCTCCTTCTCCACGTCGCGGGGCGGAGTGAACACGGGCGGGCCCTCGCGCAGATCCATCACGGCCTCGCGGACTCGGGCGTTGAAGCCGGCGAGGTAGTCGCGGACGTCAGATTCTTCGGTGAAGGCGTCGACGGTGTCCTCGAGGACGGCGTTCTCCTTGCGCAGCTGGAAGGCGGCCGGGGCGACACCGTTGATGCCCTCGGAATCCAACTTCTGCTTGATCCACCAGTCAGGATCGGATGAGCCGTGCAGACCGGTCAGCGGTTTGCCGCGGCCCGGCAGATCGTCGAAGTCCCCGCGCTTGATGGCTCGGTCGAGAGCGGATTCAACGACAGCGTTGCGGTCCTCGAGCGAATTCAAACGCCGAGGCGGCTGCGCATCGTCCGTGTCATCGCTCATCGGTTCGGCCCTCCCCGGCGGAGCATTTCCGCTTTGTCCTCACACGGTAGGCGTCGGTCGGGCGCCTGGGCAAGGGAACGGGTGGAAAATGAGAGAAGCTCCGTGACCTCTCGGTCACGGAGCTTCTCCGTTCTGCGTGGCAGATATAGGATTCGAACCTATGAAGGCAATGCCGGCTGATTTACAGTCAGCTCCCTTTGGCCGCTCGGGCAATCTGCCGCAGGTGGCGCTCGATGAGCACCTGAAAAGAATACAAGGCTCGGACCCGAATCTCCAACTCGATAGACGCAGATCACAGTTCGCAGCCTCGGCTAGACTCGGACCCAACAGCCGAGCCCGTTTCCATCGGGCACCACCGATCGCAGACAAAGGAGCATTCATGGCCAGCGAATCCTCATTCGACATCGTCAGCAAGGTCGACCGCCAGGAAGCCGACAACGCCCTCAACCAGGCGGCGAAGGAGATCAACTCTCGCTATGACTTCCGCGGCACCGATGCGTCGATCGCCTGGAGCGGCGAAGCCGTGCAGATGAAAGCCAACAGCGAGGACCGCGTCAAGGCCATCCTCGACGTCTTCCAATCGAAGCTGGTCAAGCGCGGAATCTCGCTGAAGTCCCTCGAGGACGGCGACCCCTACCCCTCGGGCAAGGAATACCGCATTGATGCCTCGATCAAGGAGGGCATCGACAAGGACAACGCAAAGAAGATCTCAAAGATCATCCGTGACGAAGGCCCAAAGGGCGTCAAGGCGCAGATCCAGGGCGACGAGCTGCGCGTGAGCTCGAAGAAGCGCGACGACCTGCAGGAAGTCATCGCCTTGCTCAAAGGCCAGGACCTCGAGGTCGACCTGCAGTTCACGAACTACCGCTGATTGCCAGCGCACCACACCGGCCCGATCCGCGCTGCTGAGTGCGGACCGGGCCGGTGTCGTATTCGCCCGTAACGCTGTGACCCGCAAGAGGCCGGTCAGTGTTCGGGGAGTTCGAGCGGGATGTAGTACAGACCCTTCGAGTCCTCTTCGACGCTGGCCCGGAGGCGATCGCCGAGGTGGATGAAATCATTGACCTTGATGGTGCCCTTCTGGCCGCTGAGGCGACGGATGGCGAAGGCGGGGATGAGGCCCTGGCGTCCCGAGCCGTCGACGGCGAGCGCGTATTTCGGGCCGGTCGCGCGGACCCGGACATCGATTCCCGTGTCCTGTTCCCGCAGTTCGTCGAGTTCGACGACGGGTTCCGGATTCGTCAGCGCGGTGAGCTCGACGGCGAGGGTATCGGCCATGTCATCGACGGTCGCGAGCATGTTCGCCATGGCACGGGCGAATTCGCCGTGGAGCTTGCTCGGCTTCATCGCAGCGCCGGGTTTGTACATGTCCTCATGGGTCAGTTCGCTCCAGGCGTCCTGGAGCCGGGTCTTGACCTGAATCTCGGCGAAGACGGGCGGCCCTTGGTCAGACGGGATGCGCAGGATGACGTGGCACGCACGGTAGCCGCTGGCCTTCGGCGGGTCCGTGTAGTCTTTCCACTCGATGAGTTCGAACGCGCCAAGCTGATCGGGATCGCGCAGCGCGGCGAACATCATCGACTGATCACGCGGTGATTTGCACAGCACCTTGACGCCGACGATGTCGCGGATCTGGTCTTCGACATCCTCGGCGGAGGTGATCGTCAGATCTGGATCGTCGTCGGTCTTCTCCGTCAGCTTCGCCAGGGTCCGTGCCGCGTCCTTGATCCGATGACCATCGACGTCGAGGCGGGAGATGTCCTTGTCCTTGAGCAGGCCCTTCTGCTGTTCGGTCAGCCAGTGTTTGATCCGCACCGCCGCCGTCTGCCAGGCGTTGAGCCGTTCGACATAGGCACGTTCGACGATCGTTTTGAGCTGCGATTCGTTTCTCACGCGGTCTCCCCTGCCGGCCTTCAGCGCAATGGTCCACGCTCGCTGGTGCGACTTGGTGTGCGCTGGCGTGGTCTGGACGTCTCCGACTCTACGCGGTGGAAGCATCAGGCACCGGCAGCGACTCGTCCACCCGTTGCAACGGGGAGAGAAGCCACTGACGGTGCCTGCTGGTGTCCGAAGTGGAGGAGATGACACTAACGAGAGGGCAACGCACTGACGGTGCGGGATGCCTCAGCTGCCGGCGGACGGTTGACCGACGGATTCGGCGGTGACGTGTCCGCGCGCCTCGGCGAGCATCGCCTCACGGGTGGCGAGCTTGATCCGCTCACGTCCCTCGACCTCGCCGGCAGCCTTCTCAGCGGACTCGACGCGGTGGTAGCCCTCCCAATCGGCGTAGTCGACGCCCTTGGATTCGAGGAGTTCGATGATGGCCGATTCGTCCGGGTACACCGGATCGGTGAGCGCACCGGCGGCACGGTCGTCGAGGATGTGGCCGATGGTCTCGAGCGCATCGCCCTTCGTGTGGCCGATGAGGCCGACGGGTCCGCGCTTGATCCACCCGGTGGTGTAGACGCCCTGAACGACGTCGGCGTCGGCGGCCGTGGTCTGATCGTCGGAGTCGACGACGCGACCCTCGTGGTTCGGGATCACACGCTTGCGATCGTCGAAAGGCAGCTGCGGCAGTCGCGTGCCCGCGTAACCGACGGCCCGGTAAACGGCGTCGAGCTCCCAATCATGGAAGCTTCCGGTGCCGTTGACTCCGCCGTTCCCGTCGAGTTCCATCCGCTCCGTGCGCAGCGCCGTCACCTGGTCCTCGCCGAGGATGGCGACCGGTGCGTGCAGGAAGTGCAGGTGGAGGCGGCGCTTGGCTCCGGTGGGTTCGCGCATGGTGAAGTCCGTGAGGGTCTTCGCGACCTGTTTGGTCTGGTTGCTCGACTCGATCGCCTGCATCGACCCTTCATCGAACTCGAAGTCCTCGGGGTAGACGATGAGGTCGACGTCCTTGACGGCGCCGAGCTCACGCAGCTCCAGCGGAGTGAACTTCGCCTGGGCGGGTCCGCGGCGGCCGAAGATGTGGACATCGGTGACCTTCGAGGACTTCAGCCCCTCGTACACGTGATCGGGGATCTCCGTGGTGTGCATATCGTCGGCCTGCTTCGCGAGCACGCGGGCGACGTCGAGGGCGACGTTGCCGTTGCCGATGACGGCGACGCGCTGCGCATCCAGCGGCCAGGACTGCGGGACGTCGGGGTGCGAGTCGTACCAGTTGACGAAGTCCGCGGCCCCGTAGGATCCGGGCAGATCGATGCCGGGCAGATCGAGTGCGGCGTCGACGAAGCAGCCGGTGGAGAAGATCACCGCATCATAGCGGTCGGTGAGCTCTTCGAGGTGGAGGTCGACTCCGTACTCGACATTGGAGAACAGGCGGATGTCGCCTCGGTCGAGGACCTTGATCAGGGCGTTGATGATGCCCTTGATCCGCGGGTGGTCGGGAGCAACTCCGTAGCGGACGAGCCCGAAGGGAGTCGGCAGACGATCGAAGAGATCGATGCTCAGATCGAAGTCACGCTCCGCCTTTGTCATGAGATCGGCCGCGTAGATCCCAGCAGGACCGGCGCCGACGATGGCCACCCGGAAGGGACGAGTCATTCTCACACCTCTCTGTTCAGTCCCACCGAGTCTATCGTCAATGTAGGTCATCCTTACAATGACGTGACCAAACTCGCATCACCGCCGCCTGGTCAGCAGACTGCATCCCTCGCCGCCCTGCCATCTCACGGGCGGTCCCGCCGGCTCCCCCGAGCCCAGCCCTCAATAGACTGAAACATGTGAGCCAGAACCCTGCCCCCGAAGAGAGCGCAATCCGCCGTGCCGGCCTGATCAACGGATTCTCCGCCTACCTGCTGTGGGGCGTGATGCCGCTGCTCTTCGCCGCCGCAGCCCCCACCGGCGCCCTCGAACTCGTCTCCCATCGAGTCATCTGGTCGCTGGTCTTCTGCGCCATCCTCCTCGTCTTCACCGGCGGCTTCCTGCGCACCTGGCAGATTCTGCGCTCACCGCGCCTCTTCGGCCTGCTGCTTCTGGCCTCGGTGCTCATCGCCATCAACTGGACGACGTTCATCTACGGGGCCGAAACCAACCAACTCGTCGAGATCTCACTCGGCTACTACCTCAACCCGCTCATCTCCATCGGTCTGGGCGTCATCTTCCTCGGCGAGAAGCTGCGTCCACTGCAGTGGACGGCCGTGGGCTTCGGTCTGCTCGCGGTCATCATCGTCGGCATCGGCCTCGGCCGAGTCCCCTACCTCGCCTTCACCGTCGCCCTGTCCTTCGGCCTCTACGGGCTGGTGAAGAACAAGGTCGGCAGCCGAGTCGGCGCCCTCGAAGGCATGACTGTCGAAAGCCTCGTCCTCGCCGTACCCTCGGCGATCTACCTCATCGTCCTCGGATCACTGGGGCTGCAGACGTTCACCGGCTTCGGCGGCTGGCACGTCTTCGTCATCATCATCACCGGGCCCGCCACCGCGATCCCGCTCATTCTCTTCAGCGCCGCCGCCCGCCGCATCCCGCTGTCCTGGGTGGGCATGCTCCAGTACCTCACCCCAACCATCCAATTCACCCTCGGCGTCACGGTGCTCGGCGAGATGATGTCGATGACCCGCTGGATCGGGTTCTTCGTCATCTGGATCGCCGTGATCCTGTTGTGCACGGACATGATCCGCCACAGCCGACGCCGCTGACCGGGAACGAAACCCCCGGCACCTCCCTATTACTACCTGACGGCGGCTGAGCAACCTCGCGCGAGGTTGCTCAGCCGCCGTCAGGTAGTAGTTGGGGTAAGGGCCAGGATTGCCCGCTCGGATCGCCTTCGACCCTTGACACCACTCTCGGAACCATGGTTCATTAGTTAAGTAACTAACCAACTCACATGGAGCCGAATGTGATCGACGACGCCAAACCCCTGTTCACTCAGATCGCAGAGAAGGTCGAGGACTCGATCCTCAACGGCACCTTGCCCGAACTTTCCCGAGCACCATCGACGAACGCGCTCGCAAGCTTCTACTCCATCAATCCGGCCACCGCAGCCAAAGGCATCAACCGGCTCGTCGACAAGGGCGTGTTGGAGAAGCGGCGCGGCATCGGAATGTTCGTCACCGAGGGAGCCCGCGCTCTGCTCATCAACGAACACCGCACCGACTTCTCCGAGAACTTCATCAGCCCCCTGCTGAGCGAGGCCAACCGCCTCGGCCTCGGTGCGAAGGACGTGATCGCGCTCATCGAAGAGCGCTCCCACGAACTCCGCCTGACCACCGCACTTGACCCGACCGAAGCGAAGGGATGACTCATGAACTCCGTCATCGAGGTCCGCCACCTCACCAAGACGTTCAAACACACCACCGCACTCAACGACATCAGCCTCACCATCGACGAGGATTCGATCTACGGACTGCTCGGCCGCAACGGCGCGGGCAAGACGATACTGATGTCGATCCTCACCGCCCAGAACTTCCCCACCAGCGGGGAGGTCGAAGTCTTCGGTGAGAACCCGTACGAGAACGCCCGGGTGCTGGGCCGCATGTGCTTCGTCCGCGAAAGCCAGAAGTATCCGGACGACTCGAATGCCCGGCACGCCCTGAGCAACGCCCGACTGCTCTTCCCGCACTGGGACCACGACTTCGCCGAGGAGCTCATCGACGACTTCCAACTACCGCTGAAGACGCCGATCAAGAAGCTCTCCCGCGGCCAGCAGTCGGCCGTCGGCGTCATCATCGGCCTGGCCTCCCGCGCCGAGATCACCTTCTTCGACGAGCCCTACCTCGGCTTCGACGCCGTCGCCCGGCAGACCTTCTACGACCGGCTCATCGCCGACTACGCAGAGCATCCGCGCACCATCGTGCTCTCAAGCCACCTCATCGACGAAGTTGCCGACCTCATTGAGAACGTCATCGTCATCGACCGCGGCAGCATCATCATGGACGAGACCACCGAGGAGGTCCGCAACCGTGCGGTCAACATCGTCGGCGACGCCGATGCGATCAACCGCCTCGCTGCCGGCCGTGAGGTCATCCACCGCGAATTCCTCGGTCGAGTCGCCTCGGTGACGATGCTCGGCCACCTCAGCAATGCCGATCGCGAACTCATCGCCGAGGCCAACCTCGATCTCACTCCCGTCTCCCTCCAGCAGCTCATCGTCCGCAGCACACAGGCAGACGCCTCGGACCATCCGAGAGCCGAGAACGACATCAGGAGCCTCCAGTCATGACCGCCGCACTCGACCACCCGCCCCAGACACCAGCCGACCGACCGAAGAACCGCACGCTGGGAGTCGTCCGCCTCCAGTTCACGAATACGCAGACCTTCGTCTGGGTACCCGTCCTCGTCCTCGGCGGGGTGTGGCTGATCACTCTCGTCATCTACTGGATCATCTCCTCATCGGGAGCGGACGGCCCGATGTACAGCGGAGGGTCACAGGCACCGCTGTGGTACTTCGCCGTCGTCGGTGCCCAGGCGATGAACCTCACGTTCTACTTCTCACAGGCCATGAGCCTTACCCGCCGAGAGTTCTACCTCGGCTCCCTGATCGCGGCCGCAATCAGCGCCGTGGGGATCTCGGCCGTCTTCGTCGCACTCGGACTCATCGAACAGGCCACCGACGGCTACGGCATGGGCGGCTACTTCGCCTATCTGCCGTGGGTGTGGGAGCACGGCCCCTTCGCCGCCGGGCTCATCTACTTCGTACTCACGATGCTGTGGTTCGTCCTCGGCTTCTGGTTTGCGATCGTCAAGCACCGCTTCGGCTCGCTCATCCTGACCTTAGCAGTCATCGTCATCGGCCTCGTGCTGCTCGCCGGAGCCGCATGGGTGAGCATCAGTCGGGGCTGGGGCGAGGTGTGGATGTGGCTGGCGCAGGCGGAGGCGCTCGGACTGGCACTGTGGGCGCTTGGGCTGACCGTGGTCTTCGCTGCCGGGTCCTATCTCACCCTCCGTCGTCTGACGACGTAGTCAGCTCGATCGCGACCAAAAGACACCGTCACCGAGGCGGTCCCACCGTGGGGTGGTTCAGCTGAGCAGGGCCAGCGCTCCCCCGGCCAGTACCGCGGCGACCGCGACGGCGGCGCCCATTGCTGCCGTCGTCTTCCACCCCATCGCTTTGCCGACCATGACCATCGACGGAATGCTCAGCGCTGGCAAGGCGATGAGCAGAGCACCCGTGACACCGGCGCCGACGCCGAGTGGCACGAGGGTGAGGATAATCGGAATCTCTCCACCGGTGGGAATGACCAGCAGGGTCGCCACGACCGCCACGATCAGGACCGCACCGGCACCCAACTGGGCTTCGAGCCCGAAGACCCCGGTCAGCCATGGTGCGATGAATCCGATGACGAACACGAGCGCAAGGTGTTCGGGCACGAGGATGAGCGTGAACCTGGCCAAGGACCGCAGGTAGCGGATGGGCAGCGACGACAGACGCGCCGAGGCGGCATCGGGCTCGGGTGCCACCTCGACGGGGCCGCTCACCCACCGTCCGATGAGAGCAGCCGCACCGACGGCGATGAGGAGCGCGAAGACGATGCGCACGGCCATGTACTGCCATGGCAGGACGAGAGCCAAGAAGATGAGGACTGCGGGGTTGAGCAGCGGATTGCCCACCCAATAGGCAAGAGCGGCCGACCGCCGGACGCCCGAATCCCGCAGACCTGCGGCGACCGGCGCCGCACAGCAGGTGCACATCATCGACGGCATCGACAAGGCGGCACCGACGAGGGACTGACCGGTGTGGCTGCGACGATTGAGCAGCCTCAGCAGCCAGTCGCGCGGCACCAGGGCATCGACGGCGGCCGCGACGAGCAGCGCCACGAGCAGGGCCTTCCACACGGCGGTGAAGTACACCAACGTGAACTCCCACGCACCGGACAGCGACACCGAGTCCCCGGCGGCGTCGAAGAGCGGCGAGCCCTCCCACAGCGAGGTCTGGCTCAGGGTGAGAGTCTTGTCCCAGTACGGCAGCCATTTCGACCAGCTCAGGCCGACGACGAGCAGCAATGCGAGCACGCCGAGTCCGACCCAGTCGGCGGCACTGAATCTCTGCGCGGGCCGGACTGGTGCCGAAGCCGAGGTGTGCGTCATCGCGGTATGTCCTTTGTGCCTGTGCCGAAACGGCCGAGAAACTGATCAGAAGCGGTCGGAAGCAAGTTTCAGGAGGTGCGGGCGACGACGGAGTCGGCGAAGGCGAACAGCGAGTCCTTGACACGTCCCTCCGGCAGCGGGGCCAGAGCCGACTTGGCCTCCTCGGCCCAGCGCAATGCTTCTGCTCGGGCCTTCTCGGTCACTGGATGGGCCGCCAGCGCAGCACGAGCGGCTTCCAGAGCGTCATCGGAGGTCAGATCCGCATCGAGGAGGTCGACCACCTCGGCGGCGGCGGCATCACCCTCAGCGGCAGCGGCCCTCACATAAAGCACGGGCAGGGTGGGCACGCGTTCACGCAGATCCGTGCCCGGGGTCTTGCCCGACTCGGAGGATGTCGTGGTCAGGTCGATGATGTCATCGGCGAGCTGGAAGGCCACGCCGACGCGTTCGCCGAAGACCCGGACGGACTCGGCCAGCGCCGCATCGGCTCCGGAGAACATGACGCCGAAGCGCGCCGAAGTCGCGATGAGCGATCCGGTCTTGTCGGCGAGCACCTGGATGTAGTGATCGATCTCGTCGGCGTCCTCCGGCGGGCCGGCGAATTCGTTGAGCTGACCGAGGACGAGACGCTCAAATGTCTCGGCCTGGATGCGCACGGCTTCGGGGCCGAGGTTCGCGGTGACGCCGGAGGCCTTGGAGAAGAGCAGATCGCCGGTGAGGATCGCCACCGAATTGCCCCACACCTCATGGGCGGCCGGTGCTCCACGGCGCACAGGCGCGTCGTCCATGACGTCGTCATGGTACAGCGATGCGAGATGAATGAGTTCGACCGCGACGGCCGCGTCGATGATGTCGTCGTTGTTCGCATCGCCGAGGCGGGCGGTGAGCAGCACCAGGTTCGGACGGACGCGTTTTCCGCCGGCGGCCAGCAGATGCTTCGACGTCTCGTCGGGCAGTCTCCGCGTCTGTTCGGTGACCTCGTAGAGACGGGCCTCCACGGTTTCCAACTGAGTCGAGATCTCTGCCGCGAGCTGGGCGTCGTCACCGGTGAAGGTGGCCGGAGAGGCTAGGTGGCTCATGTCCTCGTCATTCGTCGTAGTCGTTCTCGGCATGCCGTTGTCACAGCCCTTGCGCTCGGAGTTCTTCACTGTGGTCTCACCGTGGTCCGTGCGCTCAGACATTGCTGGTGGCCGGGACGATTCGGGTCAGGGCGGAGATCACCCTGTCAATGAGATCGGCCTCGGAGACCTTCGGGTCGCGGTAGAGGTTCGCCAACAATTTGACGACGAACTCCATCACAACGTCAACACCCATACCGTACTTGATTCCGAACTGCATGAGCGCAGGATGGCCGATGATCGAGGCGAAAACCCGGCCCAAGGTGAAGTATCCGCCCAGGGAGTCCCCCAGCAGGGACGGGTACTCCTCGAGACGACGACGCATCACGGCCTGCGGGTAACGGGAGTAGGTCGAGATCACCTCGGCGGCGATGCGTGCGGACTCCAGGGCGTAATCGATGCCTTCACCGTTGAACGGATTGACCATTCCGCCCGAGTCGCCGACGAGCAGCAGACCGCGGTGGAAGTGCGGTGTGCGGTTGAAGGCCATCGGCAGGGCCGCGGACTTGATCGGCCCCAGGGAAGTGGTTTCGTCGATGCCCCACTCGTGCCCCATGTCAGCGATCCACTGGTTCATCATTCCGCGCAGATCCACGGACTTGAACTGCGGTGAGGAGTCGAGCAGTCCGGCACCGATGTTCACGGTGCCGTCGCCGAGGGGGAAGATCCACCCGTATCCGGGCAGGGTCTCGGATTCCCCGGCCGCATTCGTCGACCGCATCTCCACCCAGGATTCGATGTAGTCGTCGGCGTGCCGCGGCGTCGTGTGATAGGCGCGGGCGGCGATTCCCATCGGGCGATCGTCGCGCTTCTCCAGTCCCATCGAGACGGCCAGCCGGGAGGAGACTCCGTCAGCGGCGATGACGATCGGTGCCCGGAAGTGGGCTTCGGGCCCCACTCGGCGGCCCCGGTGATCGGTGCCGGAAGCGTGGACGCCGCGGATCCACCCGTCCTCGCCGACGTCCGGCGACATGGCGCGAACCTGTTCGAAGAGCCGTGCCCCGCTGCGCTGAGCGTGACGGGCGAAGGCTTCGTCCATGCTCATGCGCGGGCGGGTCACCCCATAGTTCGGAGTGCCGTCGATATCGGGCCAGTCGAGTTCGAGACGGTGGCCGCCGCCGATGAGTCGCAGGCCCTTGTTCCTGTGCCAGCCGTCGGCTTCCGGCAGCTCCATTCCGAGGTAGCCGGCCTCTTTGACCGCACGCGGGGTCAGCGCATCGCCGCAGATCTTGTCGCGCGGGAAACCGGACTTCTCCAGGATGATGACCTCGTGCCCGACCTGGGCGAGGTAGGCACCGATCGCGGAGCCGGCCGGGCCGGCACCGACGACGACGACTTCGGCATCGAACTCATTCATCGTCAAGGCTGGGCCGGCTGAGCGGTGTCGGCGGCCTCGGCAGGTTTGAGAGCGTGGTGGACGGCGACGATTCCGCCGGTGAGATTGCGGTACTTCACCTGGTCGAAGCCGGCGTCGAGGATCTGGTGGGCGAAGGCGTCCTGGTTCGGCCATTCGCGGATCGACTCGGCGAGGTAGACATAGGCTTCCGGGTTCGAAGACACGGCACGGGCCAAGGGCGGCAGGGCTCTCATCAAGTACTCCTTGTACACGAGGCTGAAAGCGTCGAGTGTCGGAGTGGAGAATTCGCAGATGACGAGGCGTCCGCCGGGTTTGAGCACGCGCAGCATCTCGGTCAGAGCCTGATCGACGTCGTTGACGTTGCGGATGCCGAAGGAGATCGTGACGACGTCGAAGCTCGAATCGGCGAAGGGCAGGTCCATCGCATCGGCGTAGATGAAGTCGATCTGCGGGTGCCGACGGCGTCCCTCGGCGAGCATACCGGTGGAGATGTCCCCGGCCACCACCTCGGCGCCGTGGTGGGTGAACGTCATCGAGGAGGTGCCGGTGCCGGCGGCCAGGTCGAGCACGCGCTCACCGGGCCCGGCGGCCACGGAATGGGCCACGGTGCGCCTCCAGACGCGGGCGAGCCCGAAGGAGAGGACGTCGTTCGTGAGGTCGTATCGGGAGGCGACATCATCGAACATCGACGCGACGTCGGCGGGCTGTTTGTCCAGCTTGGCACGGTTCATGACCATATTCTCTCAACACCTCAACCTGGAGGGCGAATCCGGATACCTGGTACTCGCGATCCTCAACTAGAATCGTGGCGACATGACTTTGACTTTCGGCACTTCCGACATCCTCTCCGCCCCTCCCCGTCTGCGCGTGCGGACCCGTTTCGTCGACGACGTCGATCCCGGGCCCGGCTTCCCCTTCGAGTCGGGTCTGCCCACCACCGTGGAGCAGACGCTCGAACTGCTGCCGACCGACGGCTTCTCCTGTTGGGTCCGAGACACCTCCGGTCTCATCGGCTTCGGCCGCACCCTGCGCATCCGTGCTCGCGGTCGGCAGCGATTCGCCGAGCTCTCGGATGCGTGGAAGGCCATCACCGAGGCGGCCCAGATCGAGGACGAGGTCGATCTGCTCGGATCCGGGCTCATGTGCTTTGCCACGGTCGCATATTCGGGCGAATCGGCGGTCGATTCGATCATCCACGTCCCCGAGTTCGTTCTCGGCCGCCGCGGCGGCCGCGTGTGGCTGACCTCGATCTCGACGGCCGAGGAGCCGCCGCTGCCACCGGTGCTGCAGGCCGAACCGCTGCAGCGCGTGCAGTCGGCCCGCGCCGAAGCCGGGCAGCTCGGTCCCGAGAAGTGGGCTCGGCTCGTCGAGCGGGTCGCCGGCATGCTCACCCCGATCGACACCTCCGCAGAAGTGGATGCATTCTCGGAGGATCCGACTCTGCGTAAGATCGTCCTCGCCCGCGACGAGGTCGTCACCACCGATGAGGACATCGATGTGCGTGCGGTGCTCGGCGCACTCAACCGCAGCTACCCGAGCTGCTGGACCTTCGACATCGCCGGTCTCATCGGGTCGACCCCGGAACTGCTCATCGGGGTCGAGAACGGCAGAGTGACCTCACGTGTGCTGGCCGGGACCTACCGAGTGGAGAAGGACCCGATGGAGGAGATGCCCGCGGCCCGGAGGCTGCTGAGCGCGCATAAGGACAGCACCGAGCATGCCTTCGCCATCGCTTCGCTGCAGCGCAGTCTCGGTTCGGTCGCCGAGGATGTCACCGTCGACGAGCGCCCTCACCTGCTGCCCTTGGCCAATGTCATCCATTCGGCGTCGGACGCGCAGGCGAACCTTGCCACCGAGTCCGGGCTCACCGCCCTCGACGTCGCCGCAGCAGTCCACCCGACCGCGGCCGTCGGCGGGTATCCGCAGGCGAGCGCGGTGGCGCATGTCGATGAGCTCGAACCCCTCGACCGCGGCCGTTACTCCGGTCCCGTCGGGTGGATGGACGGGCGCGGCAACGGCCAGTTCGGCATCGCACTGCGCTGCGGTCAGCTCGAGGACCGCAATCGGATCCGGCTGTATGCCGGGGCCGGAATCATGCCGGATTCGGATCCCG
>NZ_JBQDYQ010000021.1:0-33751 GCF_052105255.1 Brevibacterium sp. | reverse complement strand
CGCAATCGGATCCGGCTGTATGCCGGGGCCGGAATCATGCCGGATTCGGATCCCGACACCGAGGTGGCCGAAACGGATGCGAAACTCAAGCCGATGCGCCGTGCGCTCGGGTTGGACTGAGGGTCCTGATAGTCATCGGAACTCCTCGACGTTGTCCCGCGCCCGGTCGGCGAAGGTGAGCGCCGGGCGGCCCACGAGGCAGGCCGTGTGCCCACTCCGAAGGCCATTGACTCAGCAGTGGTAGCGGGCCTGAAGAGTCACGAGGTCGTCGACGACGCGATAAACCAGTCGGTGCTCATCGGTGATGCGCCGAGGTGGGCAGTCTCCTGCCATGCAGCGTAATCGTCAGCCGACATCAGGACAGCATTGCTTGTGGTACCACCAACCGCAATGATCGGTCACAGGAACTACCCAGCGATAATCCCTCATAAAGCTGCGCGGGCTCAGTCGAGTCGGACTTCGATGATGCGACGAGCGCCGGCAGTGGTCGCGCTGCGATCGTCGGCGGCGCCGACGCCCTCGTCCATGGCATGGTCGAAGCTCACCAGGTCGCTGACTCGCATGTACGCCCAGCCGTAGGCCGCGGCGAGCCCGGCGAATCCGCGACCGTGGGGAACCGTGAAATAGCGCTCCAGGAAACCGTCGAGGTGGGGCTGAGAGTGCTCGAGGCCTGCGAAGATCGCTCCCCCATCGTCGTTGAGCACGACGATCGTCACGTCACCGGCATCCTCGGCGCTCGGGCTGAGCAGGCCTCCGACATCGTGGAGCATGGCGATATCACCGATGAGGAGGACGACCGGTTCGCCCAGGCCCAAGGACAGACCTGTCGCCGTGGAGACGAGCCCGTCGATTCCGGCGAGTCCGCGTGAGGCGTGGATGCGGGCGCGGATGTCGGTGGCGTCGCTGAGGTAGCGCACCGAATTCGAGCTGGCCACGAAGAGCGTGAGGTCCTGCGCGGCCAGCCGCTCGGTGATCGTCCGTGCCGTGGCTTGGAATTCCTTCGCCGAGGCGGCGCCGGAGGTCTCGGCCGCGGTCGGTTCCGGGCGGCATTCCGCGGCCCGCTCTGCTCGTGCGGCTGCCACGAGGGACGTCCCGGCATCGATCCAGGTGCGCACCCAGGCCGGCCCCGAGGCGGCAATCCCCTGCGCCTCTCCCGCGGCCGTCAGCCCTTCGGCCCTCTCGTCGTGGACGGTCAGATCGAACGCATCGATGGCGTCGGGAACGCGCTGCACAGTCACGGATTCGTCGGCCAGCAGTGCCGCCACGGGCCTGGTCAGGGTCGGCTTTCCGTGGACGATGACGGTGCGGATACTCTCGCGCAGCTCGGGGTGATCGCTGAGCACGCGGGCATGGGCAGGCACGACGGTCGACGGTTCGGCCGCTCCGGCGGCCGACGGGTCAGCAGCGGTGCGAACCAGCGGGCTCGACGGTTCGGCAAGCACCGGAAGATGCTGGTCGGCGGCGAGCGCATGCAGAGATTCGGCCGGATACCCGCCGGCGTCCCCGGCGACGAGGACGCTCCCGTCGGTGATGGTGACTCCGAGGTGCGCACGGGACTCAGACACGGTCGCCCTCGCACGTCGCCCTGCGTCGTTCGCAGCCAGCGCGCCGATCTCGTCCGTCCACGCGTTCAGCTCCCCCGCGGTGGGAACCACGGGGGTGTCGAACTGCACATTGAACTGGACGGGGCCGGCCGCCTCGGTGACGGTGTCCTTGTGAGATCCCAGTGCCGCGGCCACGGCGTCTGACACGGATCGGGCGACCGCCTCGGCGGTGTCCCCGGCCGGGATATCGAAACGGGCACGGACGTCGCTGAGCACCTGTGACTGGTCGTCGATGGTCTGGTTGGCTCCGGTACGGCGCAGCCGAGCGGGGCGATCCGCGGTGAGCGCGAGCAGCGGCAGATGCCCGTACGAGGCTTCGAGGACGGCAGGGTGGAGGTTGGCCACGGCCGATCCGGACGTCGTCACGACCGCCACGGCGGACTCGCTGCCGCGCGCACGCAGACCCCGGGCCAGACCGAGGGCGAGGAAGGCGGCATCGCGCTCATCGACGCGCACATGAGTCCGGATGAGCCCCGCCTCGTTCAGCGGCGCCAGGGCATAGACCAAGGGCGCGGACCGTGAACCGGGGGCGAGGACGACATCACTGACACCGGCGTGGACCAGGCTTCGGGCAATCTGCTGCGCCACCGCGCTCGAATTCGACATCACCTGATATTCAACCACCTGACCACCTGTGGTTCACCTCTGCCCTCTAACCTCGAAAAATGCGCCGCTCGTTGATCATCGCGATGGGAGCACGTGCCATCCGCACGCTGACCGCAGCTCGCGCACAGCGCGGACGGTATCCCGCCCTCGACCAGAACAGTGCCTTCCTCGGCCCGGAACCCCGCGGCAAGGACGCCCGGAAATGGCACATCCGCGACAAACGCAAACTCTCGTCGAGGCTGCGTGAATTCTTCATCTACTCCCCCGCTCTCGGCCGCACCGTCGGAGTCCGTGTGCTGCTGCCGGGCATCCCCGCCGAGGTCAGCCCCGTCATCCACCTCTTCCACGGCGGCGGAGACGACTTCCGGTCGTGGACAGACTTCGGGTCCGCCGAGGAGCTCACGCTCGACTCCCCCTACCTCGTCGTCATGCCCGACGGCGGGGCCGGAACGTATTCTCGGCTGGCCGTCGGCAGCGAGGTCCACGATTGGCCGCGGTTCCACACCGAGGAGATCCCCGAGTTCCTCGACGCCACCTATTCCGTGGACTTCACCCGGGAGAAGCAGCTGCTCGCCGGACTGTCGATGGGCGGGTACGGCGCAATGAAGTACGCCGCCTGGCATCCAGACCGCTACAGTGCCGCGGCCGCCTTCTCCTCACCCCTGGACCCGCTGTCAACGGTGCCGGCCTTCGACATCATCGCCATGCGCGAGGGTGCGCGGTCGATGACGCTCTTCGGCGACCCCGTGGCCGATCGCAACGAATGGCTGGCGAACTCCCCGTACGCCCTGGCCGAGAATCTGACTGGCATGGACCTGTGGTTCAGCGCCGGCTCCGGCAGCCTCGAGGAGTCGAAAGACCGTGACCTGCTCGAGTCGATGATCAACTCCTAGGGCGAGCGCTTCTCCGCCCGCCTCCACGCCCTCGGCATCCGCCATTCCTGGTTTCCGCGCACCAGCGGCCTGCACAACTGGAGCAGCTGGGAACGTGAGCTCGGCGCGTGGCTGAAGACCTTGGCCCGCCGCCGGAACTATGCCAGCTCTGACCGTGCGGCGTCCGGCGGCTCCGGGCCCGCCCGCGAGTCCTCTTGCGGGGCGGAGGCTCGCCCTCGCCGAGGCGGCCGCCACGTCGCCGACGGCGGGAAGTTCTCTTATCTCACCGGTCATGCCCTCTTCGACATCCACGGTTGGCGAGTGGAGATCTCCCGTCGTCGCGCACAGATCGTGCGCTTCGACGCCGTCAGCGCTTCCGGGTTCTCGCTGTCAGGGACCGGCAGCTTCCGCGTGCGCACCCCGGGCCTGTTCGAACCCAAACGCCGTTATGACATCACGGTCTCTGGGCCCAGCGGGGACAACGCGTATCAGCAGCGGGCGGACAAGAAGGGCCGGCTGACGTTCACCGGCCGGCTGGCTGCAGCCATGCACGATCCGATCATCCCGGGCAAACGCACTGCGCACTTCACCACGCTGGGACAGGACGAGGTCACCACGGTCGGGATCGCCTCGGCGCCGGAGGATGAGGCGGCCGATCGCAGGCGGTCCACAGTCGATGTTCCAGGTCCGACACAGACAGAAATCACGAACGATCCCGCTGGCGTCTCTATTGAGAGCGGTCGCGAATCGTCGCCCGCCGATCCTTCAGAACGCTGACTCGAGAGGTCATCCATGAAACGCATACTCCCAGCCATCGCTCTATTCGCCGGACTCTCCCTCGTCGGCTGCACGGGCGGAGGAGACAAGCCGGATCAGGCTGACAGCGGCGACTCCTCGCAGGCGGCAGCCGAAGAGACCCCGCAGGCAAGCAAACTCGACGAAGCGACGCTCAAGGAGATCCTCGAGTCGACCAAGGTCGAAGGCCAGTCGTTCAAGGCTGTCGACGGTGCAGGCAATGCCTCCACCGAGGCAACCAAGGCCCTGGAGAGCTCCGAGTTCGAACCCGCCGAGTGCAAAGACATCACCATGAACCTCCTCAACGCCAACCTCGCTGCCAAGGGCACCACCGTCGCTGGAACTTCCACCGACAACATCCTCTCCGCAGCCCTGTCGAGCTATGACGATGTGGACCGAGCACAGACCCAGCTGGAGGGCGCCTCGACGATCGCAGACGAATGCAGCGATCTGAAGATCAAGACCGCCGGCGTCGAGATGTCCATGAAGTACAAGACCTTCGACGCCGAGGTCGACGGGGCAGACGAGACCAGTGGAATCGTCGCCTCCGTGGAGGCCGGCGGACAGACAGCCATGAATCTGCGCATGGTCTACGCGCTGGTCGGCAACAACGTCGTGGCCGTTTCCAATATCGCCGATGTCGAAGAGGCCACCGTGACGAAGACCGCAGGTGCCTTCGTCGACGCGGTGAAGAACGCAGGCTGAGCCGGTTCACCCGCGAGCCGATTCAGGCGGAATCAGTTCAATCAGAATCGACTCAATCGCGCAGGGCGCTCCAGCAGTCCTGGAACCGGTCTGCCCACCATTCGAATCGTCCCGGATCCACCGCCAGCTGCTGCAGGCGGTCTGGGTCCGGGACGATTCGCGTGACCGGGACGGCACCGTCGACCGGAGTCAGGGCTTCGTCCTCCGCGACGATATCGGCGGTGAAGAGACGGCCGGTGCCCAGTCCGCAGGCAACACGTTCGCCGAGGATGTCCCGGCTGCGATCGGTGTGCGGCAGTCTGGCGGCGAGTTCGGCTCCGGCGGCCAGGCCGACGGATGACTCGAGAGCCGAGGACACGACGGCCGGCAGGCCCGAAGCCCTGATGACCTCGAGGGCGGCGCCGATCCCGCCCAGCGGCTGGACCTTGACGATGATGACCTCGGCGGCGCCGAGTTCGGCCACGCGCAGCGGGTCCTCGGCTTTGCGGATGGATTCGTCGGCGGCGATGATGATCGGCAGCCCTCGCAGGGCGAGCTCATCGCGCAGTTCGGCGAGCTGCTCGACCGCGGGCACCGGCTGCTCGAAGTACTGGAGATCGAATTCGGCGAACGCTTCGCAGGCTTCGAGGGCTTCGGTCGGTGTGTAACCGGCGTTCGCGTCCAGGCGCAGCGTCGTATCCGGGTAGAGCCTGCGGAACTCCCGCAGGCGCTCCAGATCCTCTGAGAGTGAGTCGGTACCGTGTTCGGCGACCTTCGCCTTGACGGTGCCGACCCGGTCATAGCGAGACAGGATCGATTCGACCTGATCCGGTGGGCAGGCGGGCAGGGTGCCGTTGACGTCGACGGTCTCACCGCTCGTCCCCGCCTCCGCCACGGCCGGACTGGAACCGCGCACGGAAACGGTGGGGGGCACCGCCTCGGCGAGGGCGGTGGATTGCGGGATCAGCCCGGAGAACTCGAGGGAGGCGCGCAGCCACCGGCTGGCCTCTTCGGTGCCGTATTCGACGAACGGTGAGAACTCCGCCCACCCGGCAGGGCCTGAGAAGAGCGCCACCTCCCGCTCCGTGATCCCCCTGAACCGCGTGACCATCGGCAGCCGCACCACATGCAGGTTCTCGATGACTTCATCGAAGCGTCGGGGAAGATCGAGCGGTGCTCGGGAGAGGGAATCAGGGTTGGGTGCGCCTGAGTGCGAACGGTCAGAAACGGCCATGAGCCCAGACTAACTCTCACCGTCCCTGCCACGCCTGGCTGCCGCTGGGAACCGCACCAATCGCCACCCGGGCCCGGACCGTGAGGGAAGGTCCACGCGCTAGGCTGGGGACCATGACGGTTTCAGAAATCTTCGACCCTTCTGCCTGGCGTGAAGTCGCCGGCTTCGACTTCACCGATATCACCTACCACCGGGCCATCGACCCGGCGAACGGCAGCGATCTCGGCTGCGTGCGCATCGCCTTCGACCGCCCCGAGGTTCGCAACGCCTTCCGCCCGCACACCGTCGACGAGCTCTACCGCGCCCTCGACCATGCCCGCCAGACCTCGGACGTCGGAGCCGTGCTGCTGACCGGCAACGGCCCGAGTGAGAAGGACGGCGGCTGGGCGTTCTGCTCCGGCGGCGATCAGCGCATCCGCGGCCGCTCCGGCTACCAGTACGCCTCCGGTGAGACCCGTGAGAGCGTCGATCCGGCTCGTGCCGGCCGCCTCCACATCCTCGAGGTCCAGCGCCTCATCCGCACCATGCCGAAAGTCGTCATCGCCGTCGTCCCCGGCTGGGCCGCCGGCGGAGGCCACAGCCTCCACGTCGTCTGCGATATGACGATCGGCTCACGCGAACACGCGAAGTTCAAGCAGACCGATGCCGATGTCGGCTCCTACGACGCCGGCTACGGTTCCGCCTATCTGGCGAAGATGGTCGGGCAGAAGAAGGCCCGTGAGATCTTCTTCCTGGGCCGCACCTACTCCGCTCAGGAGATGGCCGATATGGGAGCCGTCAATGAAGTCGTCGAGCATGCCGATCTCGAGACCGCGGCCCTCCAGATGGCGCGGGAGATCCTGGGCAAGTCCCCGAACGCGCAGCGCATGCTCAAGTTCGCCTTCAACCTCGTCGACGACGGGCTCGTCGGCCAGCAGGTCTTCGCCGGTGAAGCCACCCGACTGGGCTATATGACCGACGAAGCCGTCGAAGGACGCGATGCCTTCCTCGAAAAGCGCGATCCCGACTGGTCGCCGTTCCCCTGGTACTACTGAACCGAGTCCGCGCATGATCGCACGCGAACTGCACCCCGCCGAGCTGCCCGAGGCCATCGACCGGGCACTCGCCGGGACCTCGATCCTCATCCTTCCGTCGGATCGGGACGGTGCCATCACCGAGGCGGCACCCAGTCTGTGGGCAGGGCAGGGTCCAGCTCCGGCGCTGATCCTCTTCACCTCCGGGTCGACGGGGAAGGCGAAAGCGGTGGCGTTGTCAGCAGACGCGCTCACAGCCTCGGCCCGGGCGACCGAACGGTTCCTCTCAGGACCCGGCGACTGGCACCTGTGCCTGCCGGTCAACCACATCGCCGGGTTCCAGGTCGAGCTGCGTGCCCGCTTGGCCGGCCGCGCCCCGGTCAGAGCCGCTTCGGCGAGGTTCACCGCCCAGTCCTTCGCCACCGGGGTCACCGCCTTGGTGGAGCGGGCGGGTGACCGACCGACGTACACCTCGATCGTGCCCACCCAACTCCATCGGATCCTCGAGGACGGCTCCGCCACCGAGGCGGCCGGACGGATCTCGCACATCCTCCTCGGCGGAGCGGCGATCTCACCGTCGCTGCTCGACCGCGCCGAAGCCGCGGGGCTGGCGATCGTGCGGACCTACGGGATGAGCGAGACGGCGGGCGGCTGCGTCTATGACGGTGTGCCCTTCGACGGGGTCGAGGTGACCATCACCGAGGCAGGGACGATCGACCTGACCGGTCCCGTCATCGCCGACGGCTACGTCGAGATCGACGACGACGGTACCATCGGCCCGGTCGACTCCCCCGACCTCACCGTCGACGAAGCGGGACGGCGGATCATGCACACCAGTGATCTGGGTCGGATCGACTCCGGTGTGCTCAGTGTGCTCGGTCGCGCCGATGACATCATCGTCTCCGGGGGCACGAACGTCTCCCCGCACGCCTTGGAGACCGGACTGCTGCCGAGCTGGCAGAAGGCGGGAATCGCGGAGATGCTCGTGACCTGGGTGCCCGATGAGGAATGGGGCAAACTCATCGTCGCACTCGTCCGGACTGCCGACGACGGTGGAGTCGAGGCGGAGAATCCGCGAGAATCGGCACAGCGACTCAACGCCCTCGCCCATGGGATGACGGGGCAGCTGCTGCCGCAGCTCGTCTTCCCGGTCACGGAGATTCCGAACCGCTCGATCGGCAAACCCGATCGCCAGGCGGCGGCCCGGATCGCCGCAGATCTCGTGGCGAACGATCCGAATACCCATACCGGTGAACAACCGGTACTATAAGACGGCTCCACAAACCGACAGGAAGGTGAGCGAGACCTATGGCTGATGCCGCCCAGTGGATTTCTGGAGCTCGACTGCGAACTCTGCCCCTGGCTCTCGCACCCGTCCTCATCGGAACCGGTGCCGCTATCGGTTCCCTCGGCGGATTCACCGCCTTCATCCTCGACGACATCTCCGGCAACGACGAGCACGTCAGCCTCGCACAGATCCTGCTGCGCGGGTTTCTTGCCCTCCTCGTCTCACTGTGCCTGCAGATCGGTTCGAACTACGCCAACGACTACTCCGACGGCATCCGCGGCACCGATGACGAACGTGTCGGGCCCGTCCGTCTCACGGCGACCGGGCTGGCCGAACCCCATGTGGTCAAACGGGCGGCTTTCATCTTCTTCGGCCTGGCCGGGGTCGCGGGCATCGTGCTCATCCTGATCTCGCAGGCGTGGTGGTTCCTCATCGTCGGGGCCGCCGCCGTCGCCGCCGCCTGGTTCTACACCGGCGGCAGACGGCCCTATGGCTACATGGGCCTTGGTGAGGTGTTCGTCTTCGTGTTCTTCGGCCTTGTCGCCACTTTGGGCACGATGTGGATGCAGGTCGGCCACCTCAGCCTCAGCGGGTGGGCCGGTGCCGTCGCGATCGGATCACTGGCTTCGGCCGTGCTGATGGTCAACAACCTCCGCGACATTCCCACCGACATCGAAGCGGGCAAGATCACTCTCGCCGTGAAGATGGGCGACAATGCCGCGCGCATCGCCTACGCGGTGCTCGTGCTGCTGCCATTCGCGCTCCTGGCGCTGGCGATCCTCGACGGACATCCCGCCGTCGCCTTGGCGATCCTCGCCCTCGTGCCGGCGCTGAGCCCGCTCAAGACGGTGCTCAGCGGCACGACGGGTCCAGGGCTGATTCCGCCGATCAAATCCACCGGACTGACCGGATTGGCCTTCTCCGCGCTGATGGGTCTCGGCCTGGCGCTCTGAGGCATTTCAGTGCTGACGCCTGGCGTTCCAAGGCTCAGCGCGCTGAGAGGCCCCAGCTCATTCGGCTCTGAACCGGCTCAGCCGAGCCGCAGCTCATTCGGCTGAGCCACAATTTCATTTGGACTGGTCTCCGTCGTCTCCGAGACGCTCTTCGACGATCTCGTCCTCTGCCGCCTCATCTGCACCGACGCGCTTGGGCTTGGACGCCCGCTTGGCCACCTTCGCTTCGATCTCGGTCGCCGCCTTGGCGCGCATCGTGCCCAGCAGCAGGTAGCTCAGCAGTGCGCCGATGATGATTGCGGCGATCGCCATGACCAGATTGAAGCCGAGGAACGGAAACAGGACGAGGCCGGCGGCAATGATGAGGCCGAAGCGTGCGAGTGTGTAGAGCCAGAAAGTGCGCATTGTCCTAATTTTAGCCTCCGATCGTGACTGTCGTGTCACCGCCCGGTGGAGGCCGCGCTCAGGTTGGTGGACTATCCTTGACGCATGGCTCGACTACTCATTGCCGCGATCGTCCTGGCGGTAGCGGTGACACTGTACGGACTCTTCGATTGCCTGTTGCGCGATCGGAGTCTGATTCGAGTCCTGCCCAAACCTGTGTGGGCACTCATCATCCTCGTCATTCCCGTCCTCGGGTTCATCCTTTGGTACCTCTTCGGACGCGGTTCGGAGGACAAACCCACGCGCGGCACACGCCCTCGCGGTCAGGTCGCCCCCGATGACGATCCGGACTACCTGCGACAGGTGGATCGCGAACTCAAACTCGGCAAGCACGCGCCTCCGCCGGAGGACAGCGATGAGACGAATCCCCCGCCCGATGACTCCGCCGAATCGGACGACGACAGCGGTCCCGCTGACTCCTCCGCCGACTCCGATGACCGGGGCCCCAAGGGCGACGATCGCGGCCGCTCCAACTGAGAGCTTCTGTCCGCCGTCCTGACCGGCTGACCGCTCTGGCCTCTGAGCCGCGAACATGCTTCGCCTCGCAACCACGCCGGTCCCCGTCTCTCCAGCCGTGCCGCAGACGCGCCGAATTGGCCGCTGTTCGGCGACAGCGCAGCAACCAGGACGCAAAAGGCCCAGTCTGAGGCGGAGAGCCCTGTTTCAAACATGGGCTGTTCGCCGCAGACTGGGCCGTCAGCAGTTATGGCTCCCGGGTGCGGGCGGGTGTGGTAGCTCCCGCTGCAGGACGTCACAGCGGCCGTGAGAGCGACGCCGCGCCTCACCCGAGGCCGGAGTACGAGTGCAGGCCGTTGAAGTACATGTTCACGACGGTGAAGTTGAAGATCACCGAGGCGATGCCGATGAGGTTGAGCACGGCCACCTTCGTCGGGCCCCAACCGCGAGTCGCACGTGCGTGCAGGTACGCGGCGTAGATGACCCAGACGACGAACGTCCAGATCTCCTTCGAATCCCAGCCCCAGTAACGGCTCCAGGCCACTTCGGCCCAGATGGCCCCGGCGATGAGTGTGAACGTCCAGGTGATGAAGCCGACTGCCGCGATCCGGTAGGAGATCCGCTCGAGGTCGGTGCTCGAGGGCAGACGATGCAGGAACCGCAGCCACTTCGGATCCTTGGTCTCATTCACGCTCTTGAGGATCTGGAAGACCGCGAGGATCGCAGAGATGTAGAGGAGTGAGGTCGAGAGGATCGCGATCGGCACGTGGATGGCGATCCAGTACGAATCCAGCGCCGGGATGAGCTTCGCGGCAGGCGTGTAGAAGACGGTGATCGCCAGTCCCAGGCACAGCAGCACTCCCCCGGAGACGAACGTTCCCAGGTAGCGCACGTCCTTCTTCGTCAGCACGACGAGGTAGACGATGACGGTGATCGCGGTGGCGGTGAGGACGTACTCCATCATGTTGCCCCACGGCACACGAGCCACCGACAGGGCCCGGGTGAGCACTCCGCCGACGTGCAGCAGCATGGCGAGCACGAGCAGCGAGGTGCCGATGCGGGCTCCGCGGTGCCGGTTCTTCCGGGATGACTTCGCTGTCGCGGAATCGTCGCCGGGCCGGTCGAGGACGGCAGTCGTCGCCGTCTTCCGGTTCGTCCGCCGCACTGTGCTGGCCTTGGCCGAGGTGGCGACCTCGGCTTCGGAGGTTTTGAGCTCACGCGCACCGAAGAGGTCGAACGCGTAGAAGATCATGGCGACGGCGTAGACGATCATCGCCGAGATGATCAGCTGGTTCGACCACATTGCGAGGTCAGTGTTGACGTCCATTCATCCTCCGCACCGCTGAAGTGCTCTTCTGTCGCAGGTTGCTGCTGCCAGACTCTCTGTCTGACCATATGTCGGTGCGCGCGCTGCCGACTCCGTGACGAAGCCACCCGCGACGCGCACTCCGCGGCTATTCTACTCCGCGTAGTACTTCGGGTTCATTTTTCATCGTCGTCACCGTGCTCACTCTCATCGGGTCCCGGATCGCGCAGATGTTTGACCAGGTCGTCGACGGCACGCTCGACCATCGGATCCTCACCGCGGGCCAGGGCGGCCACCTCGGCATCGCCGTTCTTGATCCGCACCCAGACGCGGCGGCGGGGAATGAACAGGGACAGGCCGAGCCCAGCCAGGACGAGGATCGCGCTGATGAGCATGAGCGCCTGTGTCGGATCCTGGGAGATGTCGACAGCGATGTACTTCTTGACTCCGTCGAAGGTCACCGAACCGCCGTTCGGCAGGTTCTGCGTCTCCCCCTCGGCGAGCTGGATGACGAGCGGGTTGCCCGACTCGTCGGTCATCTCCGTCATGTTGTCCGCGTCGAGGGTGTACACGGACTGCGGCACTCCGGAATCGAGGCCGAGGTCGCCGGTGTACCCGCTCATCACGAGGTAGGGGTTGCGCAGCTCGGCGAAGCTCGAGATCAGCTCCCCGTCCTCATTCTGTGCGGCCGTGGGCAGGAACACGCCGACGAATCCCATCTGCGTGCCGGCCGAGTCCGGGACCTTGATGACGCCTTCGGAGGTGTATCCGGGGTCTCCGCCGTCCGGGATGAACACCTGCGGACCGGACTGGACGATATCGCCCTTCGCATCTCGCACGGTCACCTCGGGTGCGTAGCCGTTGCCGGTGAGGTAGACGCCGACGCCGCCCACGCGCACCGGTTCGTTGACCTTGAGGACGTGCGATTCGGTCGTCCCGTCCGCCGTCGTCGTCACCTTCGCATCGAACGTGCGCGGCTGACCGAATTGGTTGCCCGCCGCCTGATCGTCGAAGGTGGAGGTGAAGGAATCGAGCTTGAGCCTGAAATCCGGCAGATTGTCGGCATCGTAGTAGGAGCCGGGTTCGAAGGAATCGTAGGAGACCAGCGAATTCGAGAACGTCTCACCCTCGACGAGGATGCGCTGACCTTCATAGCCGAACAGCGATCCGATCGCCATCGTCAGGGTCGCCATGAGCAGCGCGATGTGGAAGACGAGGTTGCCGGTCTCTCGGAGATAGCCGCGTTCGGCGGCGATGTGATCGGACTGCCGGTTGATGCGGTACCCGGACTTCTTCAGCCGGGCCTCCGCCGCGTCGAGGAACGCCTCATCCGCATCCTCGCGGGTCTCTGCGTCTGCCTGCGCCGAGGTGAAGGTGGCGTATCCGGGCATCCTGGACAGCCGCCTCGGTGCTTTGGGCGGCGACGAGCGCATTGCCTTCCAGTGCTGCTTCGTCCGCGGGATGATGCAGCCGACGAGGGAGATCATCAGCAGCAGGTAGATCGCGGAGAACCAGACAGACGAGTAGACGTCGAACATCTGGATCGTATCGAGGAACTGTCCCCAGGCACCGTTGTTCTCCAGGAAGGTGTTCACCCGGCCCGGGTCCTGGATCCGCTGCGGCAGCAGGGATCCGGGGATCGCGGCGAGCGCGAGGATGAGCAGGAGGATCAGTGCCACACGCATCGTCGTCAGCTGGGTCCAGGCCCACCGGCACATGCCGAGGAACCCGAGCTGCGGCTGCGTCACGGTCGACTTCACGGCAGGCTTGTCCCCCTGCTTCGCCGTCGTCTTCGCACCCGATGTCGACTGCGTCTTCTCCGAGCCGTCGGTAGAGCCCGCCACTAGATCACCACTTCGAATCCATTGATGAGACCTTGCAGAGAGGTCATCCACATGTTCCATACGCCGCTGGCCATGAGCACACCGAGTATGATGAGCATGATGCCCCCGGCGCGCACGATCGCGGTCTGATGCCTCCGCACCCAAACGAGTCGTCCGGCGCCCTTGTGGATCGCCAGCGCCAGGAGGATGAACGGGATGCCCAGACCCAGGCAGTAGACGAAGGCCAGCAGCGCTCCGCGCCAGATCATCCCGTCGCCGCCGAAACTCACCGACATGCTCAGAACAGCAGACAGGGTCGGACCCACACACGGCGCCCAGCCGAGAGCGAAGGTCGCTCCGAGCACCGGTGCACCCCAGAGCCCGGCCTTCGGTCTGGCACGGATGCGACGTTCGTTCTGCAGCAGTCCGAATCCGCCCATGAACACGAAACCGGCAAAGATGACGATGACGCCGAGGACGCGGAGGATGATCGACTGCCACTGGGAGAACACCGCTCCGAGCGCGGAGAAGCTGGTTCCCAACAGCACGAAGACGACTGTGAAGCCGAGGACGAACAGGCTGATGCCCACGACCACTCGCCACGTCTGCTTGTCCTTCAGCGAGGATCCGGACAGCCCCGTGACATACCCGACATAGCCGGGTACCAGGGGCAGCACGCACGGAGAGACGAACGAGACGAGTCCGGCCAGGGCCGCCGCGCCGGCAGCCAGCAACAGCGGTCCGGAGAGGACGGTCTGGGCGAAGTCCGCCCCGAGTCCACTCACTCGGACAGCACGTCCTCGATGAGTCCCTTGAGAGTCGACGAGTCGACCTCGCCGACGACTCTGGCTGCCGCCCGACCCTGCGCATCGAGGACAACCGTCGAGGGGGTGGCCTGCGGAGGCAGGACGCCGGAGAGCAGGGAGACCATCTCACCGTTCGAATCGAGCATATTCGGGTACGGCACCTGGTAGTTCTGAATGAACGCGTTGGCCGCGGCCGCTTGGTCGCGGACGTTGACGCCGATGAACTGGGCCTTGTCCCCGAACTCCTCGGACACCGATTTCAGGTCCGGGGCTTCCTTCCGGCACGGCGGGCACGCCGCGTACCAGAGGTTGACGACGACCGGAGTCGGGCGCAGATCTGCCAGCGACATCGACTCGCCGTCGAGGGTCTCGAAGCTCAGTTCAAGAGGATTCCCCCGATCCTCGACCGCCACCTGCGAGACAACACCCGAACCGGAGACGTAACCCTGGTCGGATCCGGCCTGATCGGCCAGCTCATCGTTCTCGCTGCAGGCGCTGAGCGCCAGAGCCGTGCCGGCGGCGAGCGCCGAGGTGAAGAGGGCCCGCCGGTTGAGGGGATGGCGACCGAGACTCATGCTCCCGCCACCGCGGTGCCCGGCTGCAGATCCGCACAGATGCTCTCGTAACTCACGGACACCAGTGTGGAGGAATCGAATGTGAAACTGGTGATAGAAGCCAGGTCACACTCACGTCTGCGCGGGTCGTGGACGAGCGAACGTCCCTCCCCCGACAGGCGGGTCATCCAGATCGGAAGCTGGTGGGAGACGATGACGCCCTCGGCATCGGGACCACGGAGGTCGAGTTTGGCACGCAGACTCGCCATCGCCGCCCGCATCCGCAGCACGATCTGCTTGTACGGCTCTCCCCAGGACGGGATGAGCGGGTTGTAGAGGCGCACCAGGTTCTTCGGTTCGGCGAGCCTGCGGGCATTGAGCTTCTGCCCCTCGAAGGAGTTCGCCGCCTCGATGACCCGATCGTCGTCGAACACCGGCAGGTCGAGGGACTTCGACAGCGGACGAATCGTCTGCTGGGCCCGCAGCAGCGGGGAGGCGACGAGTTCGACGGGACGAGTGGGGGCGGCATGGAAGTGCTCGGCCACGCGCACAGCCATCTCGTGTCCGCGCTCGGTGAGACCGAAATGGGGCAGACGTCCGTAGAGGATGCCCTCGGGGTTGTCGACTTCGCCGTGGCGGACGAGGTGGATGGTGGTCATGACTGCGCCTTCCCGGCCTCGGGAACCGCGGCCGCAGCCTTGGCCGCCGCCGGCAGGGCGCTGATGATCCGGTCGAGGATCTCATCGGTGTGGGCGTAGGACAGGAACCAGGCTTCGAACGCGCTCGGGGGCATATGGATGCCCTGATCGAGCATGGCGTTGAAGAAGGCAGTGTAGCGGCCGACGTTCTGCGCCCGTGCCTGCTCGTAGTTCGTCACAGCGGTGTCGGTGAAGAACACGGAGAACATCGAGTTCGCGGACTGGATGACGTGGGCGACGCCCTCGGCTTCCAGGCTGGCAGCGACGGCCGGGCGCAGAATATCCGCGGCACGACCGATGTGCGAGTACACGTCGAGTTCGGTCGTCAGCGTGAGCGTGGCCAGTCCGGCAGCGGTGGCCACCGGATTGCCCGAGAGCGTTCCAGCCTGGTAGACGGGGCCGGAAGGGGCGAGGTGGGCCATGATCTCGGCGCGACCGCCGAAGGCCGCTGCCGGGAAGCCGCCGCCCATGACCTTGCCGAAGGTGAACAGGTCGGCCGGGCCCTCTGGGTAGCCGAGAGTCTCGGACTCATAGCCGTACCAACCGGCGGCGGAGACGCGGAAACCGGTCATCACTTCGTCGCTGATCATCAGCGCACCGTGTTCCTTGGTCAGCCGGCGGATGGTGTTCGTGAAACCGTCGCGGGGAGGCACGACGCCCATATTGCCGGGGCTGGCCTCGGTGATGACGCAGGCGATGTCCGCCCCGTGTTCGGCGAATACGGCTTCGAGACCGGCGGCGTCGTTGTAGTCGACGACGATCGTGTCCTGTGCCTGGGCGCCGGTGACTCCGGGGGTGTCGGGCAGAGAGAACGTGGCCAGTCCGGAGCCGGCCTGGGCCAGCAGCGAGTCGACGTGACCGTGGTAGCAGCCGGCGAACTTCACGACCTTGGACCGTCCCGTGTAACCGCGGGCCAGACGGATCGCCGACATGGTGGCCTCGGTGCCCGAGGACACGAGACGGACCTGGTCGACGGGATCGACGCGGCGAACGATCTCCTCGGCGAGTTCGACCTCACCGGTCGAAGGCGTGCCGAAGGAGAATCCCTTGACGGCGGCTTCTTGGACGGCGGCGACGACCTCGGGGCGAGAGTGGCCCATGATCATCGGGCCCCAGGACCCGATGAGGTCGATGTAGTCGTTGCCGTCGGCGTCGCGCAGCCACGCACCGGTCGCCTCGGTGATGAAACGGGGGGTGCCGCCGACGGCCTTGAACGCGCGGACCGGGGAGTTCACTCCGCCGGGGATGACCGCCTCGGCGCGGGTGAAGAGGGCGGCGGACCGATCGGTGGTGTGACCGTTCGTCTCTGCTGTCGTCATGGTTCTCCTCTGATTCTTGGCGGTTGGGGTTTCGTCCCGGGAACGTTCTCAGTTATGCGTGGGGACGGTTCAGGAGCCGTCGATGTCTGTCATATGGTCGAAGACTTTGGTGAAGATCCGCCCCAGGGTCTCCATCTCCTCGGGGTCGAGAAGATCGACGAGGTGGCTGCGGACTCCGGCGACGTGATCGGGTGCCGCGGCCCGCAGCAGCTGCCATCCGGCCTCGGTCATCACGCAGTTGACCCCACGGCCATCCTCGGGGATGGCGGAACGCTCGAGCAGTCCGCGCTTCTCCATTCGGGCGACGCAGTGGGTCAGCCGGGATCGGGACATGGTCGTGTCGGTGGCGAGCAGCGCCATTCGCATCGTCCGGTCGTCGTGTTCGGACAGACGTACGAGGATTTCGTATTCGGGCAGGCCGATGCCGTGCTTCTCACGCAGCTCCTTGTCCAGCTGTGTGCTGAGCAGCTGAGAGCCGTTGAGGTAGCTGCGCCAGGCTCTCTGGTCGACCGCCGAGAGCCAGCGAGGCTCGGTCATCACCGGCCTCCGCGGGCGTCGCGGTCGGACATGTGGCCGGCGGCCTCCACCTGGAGGCGCTGGGCGACCTCGGTGGCCCAGTAGGTGAGGATCGCATCGGATCCGGCACGTTTGAAGGCGATGAGAGATTCCTCGATCGCCTTCTCCCGGTCGATGGCTCCGGCGGCGGCCGCGAATTCGATCATCGCGTACTCTCCGGACACCTGGTAGGTCCACACTGGCACTATGGACTCCTGAGCCACCTCGACGAGCACATCGAGATACGGCAGCCCCGGCTTGACCATGACGATGTCGGCGCCTTCGGCGAGGTCGAGGCCGAGTTCGCGCAGCGCTTCGCGACCGTTCGCGGGATCCTGCTGGTAGGTCTTACGGTCGCCCTTGAGCTCGGAATCGACGGCTTCGCGGAAGGGACCGTAGAAGGCGGAGGCGTATTTCGCGGTGTAGCCCATGACGACAGTGTCGGTGAATCCGGCGGCGTCGAGTGCCTCACGGCAGTAGGCGACCTGACCGTCCATCATGCCCGACAGCCCGAGCACCTCGGCCCCGGCGCGGGCCTGGGCCAGCGCCATCGAGGCGTAGCGGTCGAGGGTGGCGTCGTTGTCGACTCCCCCGTCCCGATCGAGGACTCCGCAGTGACCGTGGGAGGTGAATTCGTCGAGGCACAGGTCCGCCATGATCACGGTGTCATCGCCGAGTTCGGCGGCCAGCAGCGACAGCGCCCGGTTGAGGATGCCGCCGGGGTCGTCGGCCTGTGAGCCGACCTCGTCCTTGTGTTCGGGGATGCCGAAGAGCATGAGTCCGCCGACGCCGGCCGCCACCGCTTCGCGGGCGGCCTCGAGCAGGGAGTCCAGCGTGTGCTGGACGACTCCGGGCATGCCGCTCAGCGGCAGAGGTTCGCTCAGCCCCTCCTTGACGAACATCGGCAGGATGAGCTCGGTTGGGTGGAGGCGCACCTCGGAGACGAGCCGGCGCAGGGCCGGGGTCGACCGCAGTCGGCGGGGACGGACTGTTCCGGGAACCAATGACATGTCATGCCTTCCTTCTGCGGCGCTTCTGACTCGGACGCTGCGGGGAGATCCCGGCTTCCACGTCGTCGGCGCGCTGGGTGAGTGCGAATTCGACGAGACCGTCGATAAGCGAGGTGAGGTTGGCTTCCTCGGCGAGGACGTCGACGCGCAGCCCGTGTTCGGCCGCGGTGTTCGCCGTCGCCGGGCCGATGCAGCAGATCACCGAGGTGGGGGCCGGCTTGCCGGCGATGCCGACGAGGTTGCGCACCGTCGATGAGGAGGTGAACAGGAAGGCGTCGAAGTCGCCGGCCTTGATCGAATCGCGGATCGGAGCCGGCGGCGGAGAGGCGCGGACCGTGCGGTAAGCGGTGACGTCGTCGGGGTCCCACCCCTTCTCCAGCAGCCCGGCCACAAGCACCTCGGTGGCGATATCGGCACGAGGCAGGAGAACCGTGTTCATCGGGTCGATATCATCGACGAAGTCCGGCCAGGCCGCGGCCAGCCCACGTGCGGAGTGCTCACCGTCGGGGACGAGGTCGGGAGTGATCCCCCAGTCGACCAGCGCTGCCGCGGTGCGACCGCCCACGGCGGCGACCTTCACGCCGGCCATCGAACGGGAGTCTAGTCCGAAGTCTTCGAACCACATACGCACAGCACGCACGGCGTTGACCGAAGTGAATCCGACCCATTCGTAGGATCCGTCGACAAGGCCTCGGATCGCCTTCTCCATCTGGGTCGGTGTGCGCGGCGGCTGAACGGCAATCGTCGGCACGACGGTGCCGACGGCGCCGAGTTCGGCCAGAGCCTCTGCCGTGGAGGTGCCCTGTTCCTTCGTCCGCGGGATGAGCACCTGCCAGCCGAACAGCGGTTTGGATTCGAACCAGCTGAGCTCTCCTCTGGATTCCACTCCCTGCCCCATGATCACCACCATACGATCCGAACCTGTCTGCGCCATGGACAGCGCCTGCTGCAAAGTCGTCTCCACGCTCGTCTGCTCGATGGTGGAGATCCCCCACCCGAGGAGAACCTTCGTGTCCTCGTCCCAGCCGTCCGCGAGCAGGGCTTCGATGGCCTGTTCGTGGGCGGCTGCGCTGCCGGTGAGCACATGGGTCGTGTTCCTGTGGCGGGAGACGTCGACATGGGTCTGCGGTCCGGCTTCGATGAAGCGCACCGACCGGACGCGGTTGGTCGTCAGCGCGGTACCGGTGAAGGCCGCCGTGGAGGCGGAGAGTCCGACTCCGGGCACGATCTCGACCTCGACCTGTTCCCTGCGGCAGACTCCGGCTTCCGCAGTCGTGGTGGTGAAGATGATTCCGTCGTCCGAGCTCAGCCGCACCACGGTCTTGTCCGGACGGGCGAGTTCGGCCATCCGCCGACCGCGGGTCGAAGCGGCGACTCCGAGGTCGGCGGCATCGATGAGCGTGGCGGCCTGCGGCACATAGGCGGTGACGATCTCGGAGTGGACGTCGGCATCGTAGACGACGGTTTCGGCGGTGGCGAGGATTTCGGCGCCGCGCATCGTCATCAGACCCGATTCGCCGGGTCCGCTGCCGATGAAGACGACTCGTGGGGCTGCCGGCAGGAGTCGGCGCGGCTGCACCTGGCCCGTTGTCGGTTCGCTGTTCATCCCTGCTCCTGAGCCTTGACGGGGGTGAGGTGTTGGGCGCTGAGTGCCGGGTCGATGCCGAGGCGTCCCAGAAGATCCTCGGCCGCTGCGGTGCCGAGTTCGTCGGCGATACGGGCGAGTTCCTTCGCGGTCACCGACAGCTGCTGATCGCCGGCGGTGCTCCAGTCGACGTCGAGGAGAGCAGGCAGTTCGGCGCTCTGACGGGTACGGGCGAGCTTGCCGTCATCATCGGCCATGACGGCGTCGACGATGAATTCGGTGCCTTGGATCTTCGCCAGCGCGCCGATGGGAGCCGAGCAGCCGGCTTCGGCGCGGGAGAGGATCGCCCGTTCACAGGTCACGGCGAGGTCGGTGGTCTGGTCGTGGATCCGACGCAGAGCGGCCCGCACCTCGGCGTCCTCGCCGAGGATCTCCGCGGTGGTGGCGAAGGCGCTGTCGGCGCTGCGCGTCTCGATCGCCAGGGCTCCCTGGCCCGGGGCCGGGAGCATGACATCGAAGTTGAGCGAATCGGTGGCTTCGGCCAGGCGCCCGATGCGCCGCACTCCGGCGGCGGCGAGGACGACTGCGTCGAGACGGCCGTCGCGGACATGGGCGATGCGGGTGTCGACGTTTCCGCGCACTCCGCGGACCTCGATATCGGGACGTGCGGCACGCAGCTGAACGGCACGACGCGGCGAACCAGTGCCGATGACGGACCCGGAGGGCAGGTCGTTCAGGCTCAGCCCGTCGCGGCCGATGAGGACATCGGCCGGGTCGACGCGCGGCGGGATGGCTGCCATCTGGATCCCCGCCTCGGGGGTGGTGGGCAGGTCCTTGAGCGAGTGCACGGCCAGATCGATCTTGCCCTGGTGGAGGGCCTGTCGGACGGCGGAGACGAAGACTCCGGTGCCGCCGAAACCGGCCAGGGGCGACATGTTGACATCGCCCTCGGTGACGACCTCGACGATCTCGACGCGCCAGCCGGTCAGAGCCGCGATCTGGTGCGCGATCGCCGTGGACTGGGACCGAGCCAGCTGTGACCGGCGGGTGCCCAGACGCACGGTGCGGCCGGTGAAGTGTTCGGGTTCGACGATGTCGAGGGTGTGATCGGCGACCGGGCGGATGCCGTCGGCCTCGACGTGGTGGGCGCTGGCGGCCGTCGCGACCTTCGTCTCGGGCGTGGTCTTGGCGTGGGCGACCTTATTGACCGGCAGGTCGAAGAGCTGCATGAGCGCTTGGGCGTAGTCGACCTCGGATTCGGTCACGGCGAGTTCCTTGACCTTCACGGTCGGGGTGTGGATGAGCTTCTCCGCCACCCGATGCAGGGATTTTCGGATCTCTGCGAAGGCCTTGTCGTCGACGGAGTCACCGAGCTTCTTCTCCAGTCGCTGGGTCTCGGAGGCGAGCACATCTTTGGCATGGGAGCGCAGAGCGGTCACGGTCGGTGCGACCGAGCGCTCCTTGTTGCCGGTGGCGATGTTCTCCAGCTCGGCGGCGATGATGGAGCGCACCTCTTCGACGGTGCTCACGACCTTCGCGTCGCGTTCCTTGTCGGACCCGCGCAGCAGTTCGCGTATCTCGCCGAGGCCGAAGAGGGCGACATGTTCGAACTCGCGGACGCTGGGGTCGATGTCGTGCGGCAGAGCGAGGTCGATGAAGGCCTTGTTGGCGGCGCCCTTGGGGTTCTGTGAGAGCCCTGCGACGATGTCGTCACGGCTGACCACGACTCCGCGAGCACCGGTGCAGGAGACGATGAGGTCGGCGTCGGCGATCTCTTCGGCCATGATCCGCGGGGTGAGTTCGCGCGCTCGTCCGCCCACCTCGGCGACGAGGCGTTCGGCCTTGTCGAGGGTGCGGTTGAGCACGGTGATGTGGGCGACGCCTTCCTTGTGCAGTCCGGACACCACGAGGCCCGACATGGCTCCGGCGCCGATGACCAGGGCATTGGCGGCACGCAGGGAGCCGATATGCGCGGCCGTTGCTTCGAGGCCGGCACCGAACAGGGACCGGGCGACATCACCGAGATCGGTCTCCGAGTGGGCGCGCTTGCCGACCCGCAGCGCCTGCTGCAGCGCTTGGGAGAGTTCGGACGTCAGTGCCTTGTCCGACTGCGATTCCGTGAACGACGAGCGCAGCTGACCGAGGATCTGAGCTTCGCCGATGGCCATGGAGTCGAGCCCGCAGGATACCTTGAGCAGGTGCTCCATGGCCTGATGGTCGTAGTGCGCATAGAAGTGCCCGGCGATATCAGACCACTCTTTGTCGATCGAGGACACGAGTGCATTGCCGAGGTCGGCCAGTCCCCCGTGGAAGGCGGAGACATCGGCGATGAGTTCGAGACGATTGCACGTCGAGAGCACCGCGAGTCCTTCGACATTCTCTCCGGCCAGGGCGTCGCGGCGCAGAGTGCCGACCTCACCGGCGCCGAAGGCCATGCGATCGAGCATGTCGATCGGAGCCGACTGATGTGAAATGCCGAGAACCAAGAGAGTCAATTCCTGTGCTCCTCAAAACCAGGGTTGAGCGGTGCCGTGTCCAGCGCCGAATAGTATGCGAGTACTTGCAGCTCACTGGCCAAGTCGACTTGATGGACACGGACGGTATCCGGTGCGTCGAGCACGGTGGGTGAGAAATTGAGAATGCCGCGCACACCTGCTTCGACGGCCTTCTGGGCCGCCGCGGATGCCGCGGCTGCGGGGACGGCCATGACCACCAGGTCGATGTGCTCGGACCAGGCGGGCAGGTCATCCAGGGAGGAGACGGTCAGGGCACCGATGGAGGTGCCGATCTTCTCCTCGTCGATGTCGAACACGCCGGTCAGCCGCAGACCGCGGCGTCGGAATCCGGCATAGTCGGCCAGCGCCGAACCGAGGCGTCCGGCGCCGATGATGGCGACGCGCCGGTCGCGGTCGAGGCCGAGGAACGTCCGCAGGGTCGCGGCCAGCTCCGGACAGGAATAGCCGACCCCGCGGGTTCCCGATCGCCCCAGCTGGGAGAGGTCCTTGCGCAGAATCGACGGGGACACACCGCTGCGCGCGGCGAGGTCCTCCGACGAAATTGTGCCCTGGCCGGTGGCGGCAATCGTCTCGACGGTCTGCAGATAGATCGGGAGCCGGGATATCACGCGCTCGGGGACGTCCTTGCGAACGACACCCTCAATCCTGTTGGCGGACAGAATCTCGCCCACGAATCCGCCTCACTCCTTCAATCGATCTCATGCGCCCAAGGCGTCGAGCGCCTTGGACAGCCGATCCTTGTCGACTCGATGAAAACTGTGTTGTCGCCCGTTGAGGAGAACGACTGGAACATCCCAGCCGTACTGTGCGGCCAGATCATCATCGGTGTCGATGTCGATCTCCGTCACGGTCACATCTCTGCCCGCGGCCACCTCGGTGACGGTCTGGAACGCGTCAGCGCACAGATGGCAGTCGACACGTGTGAGAAAGGTCAGGTCGACCATGGCTCACTCCTCATCGGGTGCAACAAACCCCGCCGAGAAATCACTCGAGCGGGGGCGTAGGACCGTCGGGTCTTACTTCTTGTTGCGACGCTGGTGACGTGTCTTGCGAAGCTGCTTGCGGTGCTTCTTCTTCGACATACGCTTGCGGCGCTTCTTGATGACTGAGCCCACTCGGGTACCCCTTGTGCTTGTCGGTGGAGGGTGAACTTCAGGTGCCCACCCATTGAACTAACCGTGCAATTCTATCGCTTGGCCGCCTGCTTTCCCAAAACTGTGTCCAGATCCACAACGGCCGCGCCGGGCGATCCGCGCGGGCCCGGGGATCGGGTTCGGTTCGGGCGGAGTGCCCGGCAGGGCCGGGTCCGGTTCCGCCGGGGTCGGCTCCGACCGTGCAGAGCTCGGCTGCGACCGTGCCGGGATCGGCTCCGACCGAGCGGTCGTCGGGCGACGGGGCTCAGTCGAAGTAGGGGTCGAGGGCGAAGAAGGGGAAGGTGTTCTTCCGAGTGCCCATCACGGCACGGTCGAGTTCGGCTTCCGGGTCGAACCCCTTCGACCAGGGTTCGAAGGCTCCGTCGAATCCGTCGGTCATCGACAGCGGCGCCTCCCTTCCGGTCTTCGTCTGGGCGTAGGAGGCCCAGCGTCCGGGGATCCGTGCTCCGGGATCGATATCGAGTCCGGCGGCGACCGCCAGTAGATTCGTCCAGGCGCGGGGCACCACGTCGATGATCGCGTATCCCCCTCCCCCGACCGACAGCCACCGCCCGTCGGCGTGGTCGACGGCGAGATCGCGGATGCGTTCGGCAGCGGTGCGCATGGCGTCGACGCTCAGGCGCATATGGGTCAGCGGGTCCTCCCGGTGACCGTCGCAGCCGTGCTGGGAGACGATGACCTGGGGTTCGAAGGCGGCGACGATCTGCGGGACGGTGGCGTCGAAGGCGCGCAGCCAGTCCGCGTCGCCCGTGCGCGGGGGCAGCGCGATATTCACCGCCGAGGCGGCCGCCTTGAGTCCCCCGATATCGGCGGGGTACCCGGTGCCGGGGAAGAGGAACTTCCCCGATTCGTGGATCGAAATCGTGAGCACTCGAGGGTCGTCCCAGAAGAACGTCTCGACACCGTCACCATGGTGGGCGTCGATATCGAGATAGACGATGCGCTCGTATCCGGCTTCGAGGAATTCGGTGATCGCTCCGGCCGCGTCGTTGTAGACGCAGAACCCGCTGGCCTTGCCCGGCATCGCGTGGTGCATTCCGCCGCAGAAATTCACCGCCCGGCGATAGTCACCGGAGATGATAGCGTTCGCGGCGTTGACGCTGCCTTGGAACAGCAGCGCCGAGGCGGTGTGCATATTCTCGAACCCGGGAACATCCTCGGTGCCGATTCCGAACCTGTTCGCATCCTGCTCATCGAGGCCCTCAGCGGTGCCGGCCTGTTTGACGGCGGCGATGTAGTCGGGGTCGTGGAGGCGGGCGAGCTTGGCCTCATCGATCTCGCCGATGGGATTGACGTGGACGTTGTCCGCGTCGAAGAGCCCGAAGTCCTCGGCGAGCTTCGCTGTCAGGTCGAGCCTGAGAGGGTGCATGGGGTGGCTGGGACCGAAGTTGTAACCGGTCACCTCGTCGTCCCAAACGACATACACATCATTTTCGGCCATGCCCACCATGATATATGGCGCAGCTCACTTGCGCCGATTCCGGGCCACCGGCTCTACCATGGTGATTGTGTCCAAGAATTCCTCGCCGCGCTTCGATTGGCTGCTGAATCCGGGCCGGTGGGTCCGTGACTTCGTCGACGACCTCGCCGTGGCCTCACCGGCACAACTGGCGATCGGGTCTTTCGTCGCCGTCGTCGTGGCGTTCGCGATCCTGCTGATGCTGCCGGCGAGCGTGCGCGACCCCGGTTCAGTCGACCAGGCCACACACATCGCGAACTCGGTGTTCGTGGCGGTCTCCGCCGTGTGCGTGACCGGGCTGACCCCGGTCGTCACGGAGGAGTACTGGTCAGACTTCGGGATCTCGGTCATCACCGCCGGCATCCAGGTCGGTGGTCTCGGAATCCTCACCCTCGCCTCGGTGCTGGGCATGGCTGTCTCCAGGAGGCTGGGAGTCCGGCAGCGACTGATCGCTCAGCAGGCCACCTCGGCGCTCAATCTGGGTCAGGTCGGCTCGCTGCTCAAGGCCGTGGTCATCACCATCTTCACCGCCGAATCGATCCTCGCGGTGCTGCTGTTCCCACGGTTCCTCATCCGCGGGGAATCGCTCGGCGACTCGATCTGGTACTCGGTGTTCTACTCGATCTCGGCCTTCAACAACGCCGGTTTCACCATCCACGAAGGCGGGGCGGCGTACTTCGCCTCCGATCCATGGATCCTGTCGCTGATCATGGTCGGCGTGTTCGTCGGGTCGCTGGGCTTTCCCGTCGTGCTTATGGTCACGATGTTCTGGAATCGGCCGAGCCGCTGGGATCTGCATACGAAGCTGACGCTGACGACCACGACAACGGTCCTGGCCATCGGGCTGCTGCTGTTGGCGCTGTTCGAGTCGGCGAACCCGGCGACGCTCGGCGACAAGAACGCCGGTCACACCTTCCTCGAAGTGCTGTTCATGGCGGTCATGCCCCGGTCCGGCGGCTTCGCGACGATGGAGGTCGCGGACATGAGCCAGGCGTCGCATCTGCTCATGGACCTCATGATGTTCATCGGCGGCGGATCTTCATCGACGGCCGGCGGAATCAAGGTGACGACGGTGGCCGTGCTCGTCCTCGCTGCGTATGCCGAGGCCAGGGGTCAGCAGGACGTGCACGTGTTCGGTCGGCGGCTGACGTCGTCGACGATCAAACTGTCGATCTCAGTTCTGCTCACCGGTGCGATGATCGTCTTCATCGGCACCCTGATGATGCTGCAGATCAGTGCGGAACCGCTCGATCAGGTGCTGTTCGAGGTGATCTCCGCCTTCGGCACCGTCGGGCTGAGCTCCGGGGTGTCGGCGACCTCGCCGGACTCGGGACTCTATGTTCTGTCGGTGATCATGCTCATCGGTCGACTCGGTACGATTACACTTGCGGCAGCGCTGTCTATGCAGGACTCCGCCCGTCTCTACCGCTACCCCGAAGAAAGGCCGGTCGTTGGCTAACGAACACACCTCAATCCTGGTCATCGGACTGGGACGCTTCGGGTCCTCGACTGCGGCGACTCTGGCCAAACTCGGTCGCGAGGTGATGGCCATCGAGCACAATCCCGAACTCGTCAAGGACTGGAGCGGCAAACTCACGCACGTCGTCGAGGCCGACTCGACGAACATCGACGCTCTGCGCCAGGTGGGTGCCGGTGACTTCTCGACCGCCGTCGTCGGCATCGGAACCTCGATCGAGGACAGTGTGCTGACCACGGCCAACCTCGTCGACCTGGGCGTGACGCAGGTGTGGGCGAAGGCGATCTCGCCGTCGCACGGCAAGATCCTCCACCGCATCGGCGCCCACCATGTGCTCTATCCGGAGTCGGATGCCGGCCGCCGCGTCGCTCACCTGGTCAGTTCGCGGATGATGGAGTACATCGAGTTCGACGAGGGCCATTTCGCCGTGGTGAAGATGCGTCCGCCTCGGGAGATCCAGGGCTTCACCCTCAGCGAGTCCGGTGTCCGCGACAAGTACGGTGTGACGATCGTCGGCATCAAGAGTCCTGGCCGCGACTTCACCTACGCCGAGCCGACGACGCGGGTGGGCAAACAGGACCTGCTCATCGTCGCCGGGCACGTCGAGCTGCTGGGTCGGTTCGCCGGGCGTCCGTAGACTGCGGGGCGGTGCCAGAGGTATCCGCGGGTTCAAAGTGTGAAAGCAGTGACTTCGATCAGGGCATCTGCATTTCGAAGCAGTTGGTGCACCGGTCAGGTCCGACAACACCGCAGTGGCACACCCCACGTGAAGCGATCGCCGCGCATCATGGGTCTCGGAACGCTGGCACAGGAGGTGTGACTGCGCGGCGTGAGAGCGGGCGACGGGAATCGAACCCGCGTCATCGGCTTGGGAAGCCGAAGCTTTACCATTAAGCTACGCCCGCGCGTCGCCACCGAATCGGAAGTGTTCGCCCGGGCAGAACTCGGTGCGATCATGCCGTGGTCAGCGACTCGGACCAGTCTACAGCGTCTGCCACGAGGTGCATCCGACAGTCCCGGCTTCAAAGTGTGAAAGCAGTGACTTCGATCAGGGCATCTGCACTTTCAAGCAGTTGGTGCCGTGGTTGGGTGCGAGCTCAGGAACGCACTCGTGGGGCAATGAACTTCCTCAGGTGCGGTGCCTGCCCGAAGAGTTTGGTTGCGCATTCTTCAAGGTGAGTCACCTCGGTGAAGTTGAGACGAACAATTCGGTAGCCCAGCTCCAGCAACCGGTTGTACTGACGAACCTCTTTGCGCATCAGCCGAACTCCGTTGTCGGCATATTTGGAGAAGCCGTCGACGAGAACGATCGTCCGCGATTCTCTGTGCAGAAAGTCCACACGAGCGATGACTGCGCGCCCATCCCAGATCCTGGCCTGCTGACTGAACCCGGTCAGCCTCAACTGTGGGAGGTTGTACGCGAAGTGACTCTCCCCGTAGCTCTCCGACAGCGGACCGATCGCCGACAGCAAGCGCTGCGCTCTCGCCTGGCCTTTTGAGAGTCGGCCCAGCACGGGCAGGAAGTCCTCGGCGATTCGGCGCTCGGACAATGCCAGCGTGTCCGGTGGGTAACCGAACCTAGCCGCTGCGTCCGCTCCTGCGTCGGAACCGAATACCGATCTGCGCAGACACGACTCCAGCGCGGCGAAGCCCTCCGGTTCACCGAGTTGGCCGATGATGTCGAATGCGGTGCGAATGGGCGAGGTGAGCGCCATCTTGCCGATGCGGACGACGTCCTGAACAGGAATGGCCTTGGAGGTCCTCGACACATCGGCACTGCTGTGCCGCCTCGTCGGATGGGCGATGAAGACCTTCCCCCGAGGCGGTCGATGCAGCGGAAGGTCATGGACGAATGCGGCGGAGACTCCCCAGATCACGTCGTCGACTCGGTAGTGCGGGTACGAAGCCACCCGCAGCTTCTCGAACATGTCGAGGAGTTCGAAGCGCGGTCTCCCCGACTCCGGGTCGGTCTGCTCGACGACTCTCCTCATCCACGCTTCGTCCGTGATGAACCCCGCTATCGCACTATGTCTTGGATTCGAACAGCGGGCGATGACCGAATACATCCCTTGAGTGAGTGCCAAAAGGCAGCAGTCTATAGCGTCACGGATGCATCTGCTCTGCACCCCACGCGCCCTGAGTTCACTGGTGCGGACCACGTTGTACATGCGGCAAGACTGTCGCTGCGTATGAGACTCTGACAAGGCCTCCTCAACCGTCTGTGGACTCGCCCTCGGCATCCACACCCATGAGACGTCGGAGTCCGCAGGTTGTCAACAGTCCACGGTGCTCGAGTCGTCGACGCCTCCAATCCTGCGTGGTACCCGATCGAAGCCGAATTCTCAGCGCAACGGTGCGTGCGCCGAGGCGGTCACGACACAGCCACAACGCTGCGGTATCCACAACCGCGTGTTCGAAGTGCATGCGTCCTGATCGGAATCGGGTCGCCTGCACTTCGAACACGCGGCTGGCGGACGGGGTCAGTGCTCGACGGCCTCCTCGGCGCCGAACCCGGTGTGGGCACGGACGTCCATCTCCGCGGCAAGCTCGGGGCTCTCGACGGTCCGGTCGGTGATCGACGCGATCCAGCCGAGGATGAATCCGAGCGGAATCGAGATGATTCCCGGGTTGGACAGCGGGAAGATCGCGAAGTCGGCACCAGGGATCATTGCGGTCTCGGAACCGGAGACGACCGGCGAGAAGGCAATGAGCACCATCGCCGAGATCAGGCCGCCGTAGATCGACCACACCGCACCGCGAGTGGTGAAGCGCTTCCAGAACAGCGAGTACACGATCGTGGGCAGGTTCGCGCTGGCGGCGACGGCGAAGGCCAGCGCCACAAGGAATGCGATGTTCTGCCCCTGAACTCCGATGCCGCCGATGATCGCGACCGCACCGATGACGACGACCGTGCGACGGGCGATCTTGACCTCCGCATCGGAGTCCTCGACCTTGCCCTTCTTGATGACGTTGGCGTAGATGTCGTGGGCGAACGAGGCCGCCGCCGTGATGGCCAGACCCGCCACCACCGCGAGGATCGTGGCGAACGCGACCGCGGAGATGAAGCCCATGAGGATGGGCCCGCCGAGGTGGAGCGCGAGCAGCGGTGCCGCCGAATTCACTCCGCCGGGAGCATTGTTGATCGCGTCTGCACCGACGAGCGCGGCGGCACCGTAGCCGAGGACAAGAGTGAAGAGGTAGAACGCGCCGATGAGCCAGATCGCCCACACCACGGAACGGCGCGCCTCCTTCGCAGTGGGAACCGTGTAGAAGCGCATGAGGACGTGTGGCAGACCGGCGGTTCCGAGCACGAGGGCCAATGCCAGAGAGATGAAGTCGAGAGGATTCTCGCCGTACTTCAGTCCCGGCTCGAGCACCGCCTCACCGACGCCGCCGGCCGCGTTCTCCACTGCCGAGGCCAGCAGCGTGGAGAGATTGAAGCCGTTGAGGGCGAGCACCCAGACGGTCATGGCGAAGGCACCGGCGATGAGCAGGACCGCTTTGACGATCTGCACCCAGGTGGTGCCCTTCATTCCGCCGACGAGGACGTAGATGATCATCAGCGCACCGACGACGGCGATGACGAGCGACTGACCGACCTTGCCGTCGATGCCCATGAGCAGGGAGACGAGACCGCCTGCTCCGGCCATCTGGGCGAGGAGGTAGAAGAGGCAGACCGCCAGAGTCGACAGTGCTGCGGCCATGCGCACCGGACGCTGCTTGAGCCGGAACGACAGCACATCGGCCATGGTGAACTTGCCGGTGTTGCGCATGAGCTCGGCAACGATGAGCAGAGCAACGAGCCAGGCCACGAGGAAGCCGATCGAGTAGAGGAATCCGTCGTAGCCATTGACGGCGATCGCACCGCAGATGCCGAGGAAGGACGCAGCTGAGAGGTAGTCACCGGCGATGGCGAAGCCGTTCTGCGGTCCGGTGAACGACCGGCCGCCGGCGTAGTAGTCCGAAGCGGATTTGTTGTTGCGGCTGGCCCGCAGGACGATGAACATCGTGACCGCGACGAATGCGGCGAAGATCGTGATGTTGAGGACCGGGTTGTTCTCGACCTCGGTGGTGGCTGCGCTGAGGAGGTCGATTCCCGAGGCGACGAAGTCTCCGATTGCCAGAGTGCTCATGAGTGGGTTCCTTCCGATTCGGCCAGCAGTCGTTCACGGATCGCCTCCGCGGGAGGATCGAGCTTCTTATTGGCGAACGAGACGTAGAACATCGTGATCGCGAAGGTCGTCACGAACTGCAGCAGCCCGAAGACGAGCCCGACATTGATCTCCCCCACGACCTTCGTCGACATGAAGTCATGAGCGTAGGTGCTGAGGATCACGTAGAGGAAGTACCAGACGAGGAACGCGATCGACAGCGGGATCACCACCGAGAATCGTTTGCGCTTGAGCGCCTTGAACTCCGGGCTCTCCTCCTCTGCGAGGAAGTCAACTCCGGTGTTGACAGGGTCAGTCATTCTTTCTCCTTTGAATGGACAGAACATCAGTGTCCTGAATCACATGACCCCAAGGTAACGTTCAGCATGCACTGGGGAATACCACCGAAAGTTGGTAGCTTGTTCACATGAATGCGCATGCCAAGGAAACACGGGCACTCAAGGTCGAGACCCGTCGCCTATTCGTCGAAGCCGTCGACTCCCTGCATGAGAGCGGCACGGGCGACGTCGTCTTCGGAGGCATGGTCGAGGAGGGTTCGGTCGCGGTCGAAGCCGTCGCCGGCGCCGGCGCCGGCAAGGACCTGCTCTCGTCGCTCATCGTCAGCACCGGGCGCGGTCTCGGCGGACGGGCCATGACCGAAGGCACCCCGCAGCTGACCCGCGACTATGAGATCGACCCGCTCATCACCCATCACTACGACGAGGAGGTGCTCGGTGAGGGCATCCGCGTCCTCATCGCCGTGCCCACCCTCCACGGTGGTGAGGTCACCGGCATGGTCTACTGCGGCCATCGCGCGGACTACGACGCCGCCGCCCCGCAGACAGGAGACCTCGTGAGGCGAGTGCGAGAGCTCTCGGTCGATCTCGCTCGACTCGGCTACCGGCAGCAGCCGCTTGGCCCGGTCAAGGAGGAACCGCTCTATCCGGATCTGGACCCCTCGGGACGCGAGGCTCTCCGGCACACCTATGCGGAGCTGCGAGCCATCCGCTCCGGCATCGTCGACGAGGAGACCCGGGAGAAGCTCACCGGCGTCGAGGCGCGCCTGGCCGATATCCTCGCCGGGCACAATCCGGAGAACTTCCAAACCCCGGTGCCCGCGGTGCGGCTGTCGCCGAGGGAGACCGACATCCTTTCGCACGTCGCCCTGGGATGGCCGAATGCCCGCATCGCCGAGGCGCTGTCGCTGCGCGAGTCGACGGTGAAGTCCTATCTCAACACGGCGATGGTCAAGCTCTCGGCACGGACCCGGCATGAGGCCGTGTCGATTGCCCGCTCGTCCCACGTCCTCCCCTGAGCGGGGAGAATCGGCTCAGTCGCTGATGACCTCGGAGTTCTCCCGTTCCATCTCCACGGAACGGTCCGCCGCCGCCTGCGCGGCCGCCTCGGCGATATCGAAGATCCCGGAGTCGAGGAACTGCTGGAGACCGGCCAGGGTCGTGCCGCCCTTGCTGCTCACGGCCTGACGCTGAGCGGCGGGATCGGGCTTCTCGGTCAGGAGTCGGCCGGCGCCGTCGGCGGTGGCCACGACCATCTGGCGAGCGACGTCCTCACTGAGGCCCTGCTTGACGCCGGCGGCGATCATGGCCTCGGCGAGAAGGAAGAAGTACGCGACTCCGGACCCGGAGATTCCGGTCATGGCAGGTATCTGGGCTTCGTCGAGATCGACGACGAGGCCGGCTCCCGACAGCAGGGACGTCAGTGTGTCCACGCTGGCGGCGGTCACCTCGGCGGAGGGGGCCAGTGCGATGACGCCGTGTCCGATGGCGCTCGGCGTGTTCGGCATGATCCGGACGATCGGATTCTCGGGGGCGAGCTTCGCCAGGTCCGCAGCGGCGACGCCGGCGGCCATGGACACGAGCACGGAGTTCGGGTCGAGGTCGTCGGCGAGTTCGCGCACGGTCTCGGCCATCATCCACGGTTTTACGCCGAGGAAGACGAAATCGGCTCCGGCTACCGCCCTGCGGTTCGCCTCGGGATCGTCCTCCACCGAGGTGACCGCCGGGGTCGGCAGATCCTGGCGGAGGCGCTGGGCCGAAGCGGTCGAGTTCGTCGTCGCGCGCACGGTGATGCCCGCGTCGGCGCTGAGGATCCCCTGGATGAGGGCCGTGCCCATGTTGCCGGTTCCGATGGAGGCGATGGTGGTCAAAGTGCGCCAGCCTTTCGTTAGGGGTGGGGTGGTCGGTGGGTGTTCCTGCGTGTGGGCGTGCCGATGCAGGGTTCGACGGGCGGTCGTGATCGGTCCCAGGGCCAGCTCTCGCCGCCGGATGTGCCGGAACGCGAGGGCTTGTGCTCGGTGGTGCGGGTGTGGCTGTGGGTGTTGCGTCGGGGAGCATCAGCTTCGAGGCCGAGGTGCTCGCGGGCGAAGGCGATGGAGTCGGCGAGCATCTGCTCGCGGACGGACTGTCTGCGCACGAATCGGGTGTTGACCTCGACGACGACGTCGCCCTGCCAATTGTGTTTGGCCAGGTACTGCAGGGTCTCAGCGACGGGCATCGTGCCTTCGCCCGGAACGAGGTGTTCGTCCTTGAGGGAGCCGGCACCGTCGGTGAGGTGGACATGGCGGAGCTGATCGAAGATCTCGCTCACCGTCTCCAGAGCGTTCATGCCGGCGGTGGAGGCGTGGGAGAAGTCGAAGGTGAGGTCGTCGTAGTCCTCGTCCAGGGGGTTCCAGTCGGGGTAGTAGACCTGGATCTCGCGCAGGCCCGCACGCCAGGGGTACATGTTCTCCACAGCCAGTCTCACTCCGGTCTCGTGGGCGACTTGGCGGACGCCGTCGACGAAGCCGAGGGCGTATTCGCCCTGCCATCGGAACGGCGGGTGAAGGACGACGGTGTCGGCGTGGACCTCTTTGGCGAGGTTCGCGGTCATCCGCAGCTTCTCCCAATGGTCTTTGTGCAGCACCCGGGGCAGGAACAGCAGGGTCGGGGCGTGCAGGGAGAGGACGTCGAGACCGGTGTCGCTGGCGAGTCCGTTGATGAGGTCGACATCGCGGGTGTCGGCATTGTGGGTGATCATGATCTCGACCCCGTCGTAGCCGTGTTTGGCTGCTTGAGCGAAGGTCTCCTCGACGGTCATGGGGGAGACGGAGGAGCTGGAGAGGCCGAGTCTGATCCGGTTGTCGGAGACGTGATGAGCGTGTTTCTCATAGATGTCGTGTTTGTCGAAGTACTCCCTGTGGCGCTTCGAATTCGAGCGCGCGGAATTCTTGGTGGTCAACACCTTCCGCTGGGACTTCGACTTCGTGCTCATCTCTTCCAGTCTAACGCGGCTCCCCCACCCCAGAACTACCTGACGGCGGCCCAGCAACCTCGCGCCAGGTTGCTGGGCCGCCGTCGGGTAGTAATTCAGCCGTAGAGGGTTTCGGTGTC
>NZ_JBQDYQ010000020.1:43637-50366 GCF_052105255.1 Brevibacterium sp. | reverse complement strand
CGATCGCCGATTTCGTCCGGCACGGTCAGGACGTCGAAGCGGCCGTGCTCGCCCGGGCCGTTGCCTGGCATGCGGAAGGCCGGGTGCTCATGGACGGCCACCGCACCGTCGTCTTCGACTGAACCATCACCTCGCCGAGGCGGCGCGACCCTGACCGGGCTGCCTCGGTGATGGTCGGAGTTCGCCCCGTCGTTTGATGCGGTTCTGACACATCTGCGGGCTTTCCGTGTGCCCGGACCCGAGGCTGGGTTAGCCTCGGACTATGAGAGAGACCCACCTCACACCGGAAGTCGAACTCCGTCGTCTGCCGATCCCCCGCGGACCGGTCAACCTGGCCCGACAGGCCGTGCTGCGCATGGCGAACGTCGGGCTCACCGCCGCCTACGGCGCCTACCGGGCACACCCCGCGATCTGGCGTTTCACCGCCCGCCATTACAACCCGCGGCTCGAACCCTTCGCGAAGCTCAATGCATGGATGATCTGCCAGCAGGCCTCCCTCGATGTGCCGGCGTACCAGGACTATCTTGCGCGTTCCGGTTTCGAGTTCCGGTGGTGGGACCTCGAGGCCTACACGCCGACGTCGAAGGACGAGTTCGTTCGCCGCTACAGCGAGGAACATCGCTGCTGGGACGGTCGGATCGACCGTGTCGGCACTGTCGTCGACGAATCCTCGGGCTCCTCGGGCACCCCATTCAACTGGATGCGGTCGAAGAAGGAGCTCGACACCGTCCATAAGAACGTCGCCGGCTACGTCACGATGCTCTTCGACCACACGGACCTGTTCTGCATCAACGCCTTCTCGATGGGTGCCTGGGCGACGGGGACGAACACGGGGCTGGCCATGGCCAAGGTGGCGATGGTGAAGAACACCGGCCCGGATCTCGAGAAGATCCTCGACACGATGCAGCATTTCGGACCGAACCATTCCTACCTCATCAGCGCCTATCCCCCGTTCCTCAAGCATCTCGTCGACCGGATGGACTCCGAGCCAGACAGATGGGCAGACTTCCGGCTCAATGGGTTCGTCGGCGGAGAAGCGATGACGGAAGGTCTGCGCGACTACCTCGAGGCGCGTTTCGAGCGGGTCTATTCCGGGTACGGCGCCAGCGACCTGACGATCGGGATGGCCGGCGAATCCGACCTCTCGGTCGTCATCCGTCGGGCCTTGGCCCACGATCTCGACTTCCGTGCCGATGCGCTCGGCCCCGACGAGTCTCGCGTGCCGATGGTCTTCCAGTACAACCCGTTGGAGACCTATTTGGAGACCACCGACGACGGTGAACTGGTCGCCACGATCAACTCGGCGGCGGTGATGAGTCCACGGCTGCGCTACAACATCGGAGACGAGGCCACGCTCATCGACTTCCCGACCATGGTCGAGCTCACCCGTCGCCATCCGGATCTGGCGCGAGCGTGTTCGGCGGCGTTCGCCGGCAATGGGATGAAGCTGCCGTTCGTGCTGCTGTTCGGGCGCGCGGATTCGACGATCTCGTATATGGGCGCCAACATCTACCCCCTCGACATCGAGAACGGGCTCTACCGAGACAATCCCCGGGCCCACCTCATCGAGTCCTTCCGCATCGAACTGCGTGAGATCGCCGGGCACGAACAGCGCCCCGCCCTGCACATCCAGCTGCGGGAAGAGTCCCCGTCCATGGACGGGGCTGCGCGGCAGGACCTGGCTGGGACGATCCGGGCCGGGGTGCTCGGACACCTGGCGTCGGTGTCGAGAGACTTCGCGCAGAGCCTGGAGGAGGACCCGACGACCGCGGAGATCCACGTCGAGATCCACGATCACGCCACAGGCCCGTTCGAAACGGCGAACACGAAGATCAAGAACGTCTATGTCCAACGAACGCAGGAGGGTGACGATGCGATCGAATGATTTCTCCCAGGCTCCCCCACAGGCCCGCGCCGAGGCGTTCTTCCTCGGCGCGAACCGCTACCGCAATCCGCTGGCGATGATGGGCCAGCTGCGGAGGTGGCCGCGGGTGGCCAAGGGGCTGAAGGCCTCAGCCGGCTACCTGTGGCATCGCAGCTACTTCGAGTTTCCCGACCGGATCGGACTGATGGTCGCCTTCGCCACCCGTGACGACCTCCTCGCCTATGCACGCACCCCCGAGCATCGGGAGATCATGAAATGGCTGGTCGGCAGCGGCAAGGACTCCCCGGCCCGAGGCGGCTTCATCCGGATCCTCACGGCCGATGAGTGGGGATACACGAATGGTGAGTTCCGAGCCGAGGACGGCCGGTTGGGCATGATCGACGATTTCACGAAACTCAGTTCCGAATGAGACCGCGGCGGGTGCGTTCCCGGGCCGATCTCGCCGAGTTCATCGACCTGGCTCCTCGCCTGGCGCGGGCGCGCGGCGAAGAGGACCACTATGTTCCACTCTTCGCCGCCGATATCCGCGACTGGTTCGCCGGTCGCGGGTGGTTCGACGAACCCGCCGAGCTCTGGCTGTTCGACACCGATCGGGCAGAAGCGGCGGCCCGCGTCATGTGCCACCGGTCGGCAGCATTGGCCGCCGAACTGGGTTCTGCTGACGCAACCGCTGCGCCTCTGTTCTTCGGCGCCGTCGAAGTCGCCGACGAGGAGGCGCTGGACGTGCTGATTGCGTTCCTCGACGAGCGAGCCGAACAGGTGGGAGCATCACGGATCTTCGGTCCCGTCTCTCCCCTGCCGAACGTCACCGGCGGTCTGCTCACCGACGGCGTCCGCCATCCCGGCTTCTTCGACTCAGCGTGGAATCCCGCCTTCTGCTGGCCGGCATTCGCCGCGGCCGGGTTCGAGACCTGGGGGCCGGCACACACGTGGGAGGTGCCCGTCGGTTCCATTCCCGCAGCCCGTGCGACTGCGGTCACCGCTGACGAATGGCGTCGCCTGAGGCTGCGTCGCCGCCCTGTCTCCCGTCTCGGCCTGCGCCGTTTCGCCGACCGGCTGCTGCCGAGCCTCAATGCCGCCTTCTCCGAACTGCCCTATTACACGTCCATCACACCCGCTCAGCTGCGCTCGCAGATGCAGGGCCTGTCCGCCCTGATGGACCCCGATCTCATCATCGACATCACCGGTGCCGACGATCCTGCCGACGCCCCGCCTCGCTGCTTCGCTCTCGTCATTCCCGACCCGGTGCCGATCCTGCGTCGCCACGGCGGCCGCCTCGGTGTGCGCACCGTCTGCGACCTGCTCCGGCACCGTCGCACGATGAGCGACGCGGTGCTCATCATCCAAGGCACCGACCCTCGCTATCAGGGGTCGGGTCTGCTCAGCCTGGCCATCCGCGAACTCAACTGTGCGCTGGTCGCCAAGGGATATCGACGGCTGCGGGTCACGTTCATCGCCGAGGACAATCCCGCCTCGGCGGCGGTCTTCGCCCGTTCCGGGGGCAGGCAGCTGCACCGGCTCGTGTTCGTCGACCGCACCCTGCCTCCGTCCCCGCCCGAGGAGCACCGTTGACACTGACCACTGCCCTCGTCGAGTCGCTCTTCACTGTCGCCGCCTCCGCCCCATCCGCCCACAACACCCAGCCCTGGGTTCCTGAGATCACGAGCTGCACGCCGACGGTCGCCGAGGTGCGGGTCGGGGCCGACCCCGCCCGCCTGCTGCCCCACGGGGACCCGCGCAGTGAGGATCTCCACCTGAGCCTGGGCTGCTGGGTGGAGGCGCTGACGATCGCCGCCGCCGAGGTGGGGCTGCGCACCGAATCGGTCACCGTCCGAGGGCGCGGGCCCACCGTGGACATCCGGGTGCGCTTGGCCACCGGGGAATCCATCGCGGACCCCGCCGAGAGGGATTCCGCGACGGCGGACGGCAGTGTGTGGCCCGCGTTCGGGACCGCGGACCTGCACCATCGTCAGGTCGACCGCGGCCCCTTGGTCCGGGCCGAGGCCCGATTCGCCGAGGCGGCCGCGATCTGTCGCAGCGCCATGGCCGACACAGCGGTCGACCTGGTGGAGGTCCCCGACCGCGCCTGGCGGGCATGGCTGCGTCGTGCCGCACTGCATTCCTTCGGTGACCGACCGGTGTTCGCCGAGACCTTGCGGTGGCTGCGCTTCGACCCCGCCGATCCGCGCTACCACCGGGACGGACTCACCGCCGAGTGTCTGCGCATCCCGGCGGCAGGTGCTCGAGCCGCTGTCTTCCTCGATCGCCCCTGGCTGCGCTCCTGGATCGTCGGCCTGACATCGGTGGGGCTCAGACCATTCGCACTCGCGGACTCCGCGATGAGGTCATTCGCGAACTCGGATCGGGGATCACGACGGTCGACCCTGCGCCGTTCATTGCGTGCGGGACTTCGGCGGACCTCTGCGGCAAAGCCCACCTCGTCTGCTCGTCACGACCGACGTCATTCCCATCATCTGGTCCTGTCCGTCCCCGATCGACCGACGCTGTCGGCCGCGGACGAGGTGGGGGTCGGACGGATCCTGCTGCGGCTCTGGCTGACACTCGACCGGCACGGGCTGCGCGTCGATGTCCACTCCGAAGTCAAGGACAGTCCGACCGTCCGACGCGAATTGGCGACCTTCCTCCGCGGTCGGCCGATCGCGGCCTTCTCGGCGGGGGCCTCCACCACGCCGGTTCCCCGAGCACCCCGTCTGCCGACTGTCTGACGCTGGCGTCTGTCGAGCCCTGCTGTCGGAGGCAGGTCGAGGTGTATCTTCACACCAGGTAGGCGCACAGGGAATTCACACCTCCGACCTCTTGTGCTGTAGGGTCGGCTCGGTCTATCAAAGGAGCTGAGTTCAGATGTCGGAAACCACTTTCCGTATGATCGCGATCGTCCTCTACTTCATCGGCATGCTGGCCATCGGCTGGTTCGCCTACCGCAAGACGAGGAACAACCTCGATGAATATATGCTCGCCGGCCGTGGACTGCGGCCAGGCGTTGCCGCTCTCAGCGCCGGCGCCTCGGATATGTCCGGCTGGCTGCTCATGGGGCTGCCCGGCGCCATCTACGTCTCCGGTCTCATCGAAGCGTGGATCGCCGTCGGCCTCACCGTCGGCGCGTGGATCAATTGGAAGATCGTCGCACCCCGACTGCGCGCGTTCACGGAGAAGGCCGACGATTCGATCACGATCCCCAGCTTCTTCGAACAGCGCCTGAAGGATCGGACACGACTGCTGCGCATCGTGTGCGGCATCATCATCCTCGTCTTCTTCACCTTCTACGTCTCTTCGGGCATGGTGGCGGCCGGAAAGTTCTTCGAGTCGAGCTTCGGACTCAACTACCTCGGCGGAATGCTCCTCGTCGCCGCGATCACCATGGTCTACACCCTCTTCGGCGGCTTCCTCGGTGCAACTCTCACCGACGTCGCCCAGGGGCTGCTGATGTTCGCCGCTCTCATCGCCGTGCCGATCGTCGCCGTCATCAACGCCGGCGGCCCCTCGACCGTCATCAGCAACGTCACCGAGATCGACCCCGGCCTGCTCAGCCTCGTCGGCTCGGGAGACTTCTGGACCTTCGCCACGATCGCATCCATCGTCTCCGCGCTGGCCTGGGGACTGGGCTACTTCGGACAGCCGCACATCATCGTGCGCTTCATGGCTCTGCGCACTCCTGCCGATGCCGGCGTCGCCCGGCGCATCGGCATCAGCTGGATGGCGATCTCCGCTCTCGGCGCCATCGCCACCGCCATCGTCGGCATCTCCTACTTCTCCCAGCACGCGGACATGGAGCCCGCCGATGCCGAGACCGTCTTCCTCGACCTCGCGCAGATCCTCTTCCACCCATTCATCGCCGGCCTCGTGCTGGCAGCGGTGCTGGCTGCGATCATGTCGACGATCTCCTCGCAGCTCGTCGTCACGTCATCGGCGCTCATCGAGGACCTCTTCAAGATCGTCGCCCTGCGCACCGGTTCCACACGCACTCTGCAGGACAAGACCTATGTGCTGCTCGGCCGCCTCGGCGTGCTCGTCGTCGCCATCATCGCGGTGGTGCTCGCGATCTCGCCGTCGAACAGCATCCTCGACCTCGTCGCATTCGCATGGGCAGGATTCGGCGCATCCTTCGGCCCGATCGTCCTGCTCACTCTGTTCTGGAAGCGACTGAGCAACTGGGGCGCCCTGTTCGGTCTGCTCTCCGGTGCGGTGGTGGCCTTCGTCTGGGGGCAGGTGAGCACTCCGATGACGGACGCGATCTACGAGATCATTCCCGGCTTCATCGTCAACCTCGTCGTCGCCGTCGTCGTCAGCCGCTTCACCTACAAGCACGATGAGGCCTCTGACATCGAGTTCGACGAGTCCGTGGCGCTCTCCCGAGCCAAGTGAGAGCGAACGTGTGACGGTGAGAGCCGACGCACGACGGCGCGGGGCGTGAGAGCCGACGCACGCGTGGAAAAGGCCGGGGCATGTGTGCCCCGGCCTTCTTCGTGCCCCGGCCTGCGTCGTGCCCCGGCCTTCTTCGTATCGACACGTCAGTACGACCCATGGCCTACCCGCCATCGGTGCACCGAACGGATCGCGCCTCAGGTTGCGTACCCGAATAATCGCTTTTCGTTCCAATCATCTGAATCGAGAGCGATGATCGGAACGAAAAGCGATTATTCACGCCGAGGTGGCCAGACAGGTGCGTCCACACTGACCCCGCCGAGGCGGCCTGCACGACCTTGTCGACCGCCGCACCAGCGGTGAAGACACGTCGGGGGGGGGCCCCGGGACGGGGGCCCCCCCCCCGGGAGTAAAACCCCGCGGCCGAGAACCCGCCCGACGGGCGGGACGGGGGTTTGTAA
>NZ_JBQDYQ010000020.1:0-43627 GCF_052105255.1 Brevibacterium sp. | reverse complement strand
CGCGGGGGGGGCGAGCCCGGTGCTCCCCCACTCCCCCCGCGGCGGGGGCCTGCCCGCCGGTGGCGCCCGCCCCCCCCGGGGTCAAGACTGGGGGGGGGGCCCCGTGGGCGGGGCCCCCCCCGACGTGTCTGACTCACGGCTCGGCAGATCCCGGCCGAGAGTCGGTCGAGGAGTTTACTTCTCCTCGGCAGCCTCGTCAGCGGTCTCGGCGTCAGCCTCGACAGCATCGGCCTCGACAGCGGCGTCCTCGGTGGGCGCCTCGTCGACGACCTCGGCCTCAACCGGTGCCTCTTCAGCCGGAGCGGCAGCGGCGGTGGCCTGTTCGGCTTCCTTCACGGTCGCCTGCTTCGGCGAGTAGGGCTCGAGGACCAGTTCGATGACGGCCATCGGGGCGTTGTCGCCGGGGCGAGGACCGATCTTGGTGATCCGGGTGTATCCACCGGGACGCTCGGCCATCGTTTCGGCGATCGAGGTGAAGAGCTCGTGCACGATCGACTTGTCGGAGATCTGGCCGAGCACGCGACGACGTGCGGCCAGGTCACCCTTCTTGGCGTTCGTGATCATGCGCTCGGCAACCGGGCGCAGGCGCTTGGCCTTGGTCACGGTCGTCTTGATCTGCTTGTGCTCGAACAGCTGGGCTGCCAGGTTGTTGAGCATCATGCGCTCGTGTGTGGGCGATCCGCCGAGGCGGGGACCCTTGGTTGGGGTTGGCATTGTCAGTTACTCCTAGGTCTTAATCAGTACTGTTCGTCTTCGACGTAGGACTGGTCCTCATCAACGAGTCCGGCTTCGAAGCCGGCAGGACTGTCCTTGAGGCTCAGGCCGAGCTCGTTGAGCTTCGCCTTGACCTCGTCGATCGACTTCGAACCGAAGTTGCGGATATCCATCAGATCGGCTTCGCTGCGAGCAACGAGCTCACCGACGGTGTGGATGCCTTCGCGCTTGAGGCAGTTGTAGGAGCGCACGGTCAGGTCGAGATCTTCGATCGCCAGCGCCAGGTCGGCGGCCAGTGCCGCGTCCACAGGCGAGGGTCCGATCTCGATGCCTTCAGCTTCGACGTTGAGCTCTCGAGCCAGGCCGAAGAGTTCGACCAGGGTCTTGCCCGCAGATGCGATGGCATCGCGCGGGGTCATCGAGGGCTTGGTTTCGACGTCGAGGACCAGTCGGTCGAAGTCGGTGCGCTGTTCGACACGCGTGGCTTCGACCTTGTAGGTGACCTTGAGAACCGGGGAGTAGATCGAATCGACCGGGATCCGGCCGATCTCTGCATCCGCGTTCTTGTTCTGAGCGCTCGAAACGTATCCGCGTCCACGTTCGATGGTCAGTTCCATGTCCAGACGCCCCTCACCATTCAGCGTGGCGATGTGCAGGTCCGGATTGTGGATCTCGACCCCGGCGGGAGCAGAGACATCGGCAGCGGTCACGGTGCCGGGTCCCTGCTTGCGCAGGTAGGCGACGACCGGTTCGTCGAATTCGGACGATACGACCAGGGACTTCAGGTTGAGGATGAACTCGGTGACATCCTCCTTGACTCCCGGTACGGTGCTGAACTCGTGGAGCACTCCGTCGATCCGGATGGACGTGACGGCGGCACCAGGGATCGAGGACAGCAGGGTCCGGCGAAGCGAGTTGCCGAGGGTGTAGCCGAATCCGGGCTCGAGCGGTTCGATGGCGAACCGTGAGCGGTTATCGGAGACGACTTCTTCCGTGAGCGTTGGGCGCTGTGCAATGAGCACGTGGGCTTCCTTTCAGCGAACATCCGCTATATGACGTTCGCACTGCACGTCATGGCTCTGAGGCCATGAAGAACGGTTCGGGTTATCTGGGAATCCGTTCTGCGACCGATGTCGGACAAGTGCCCGTCATCCGTTGCAGTTCCACGGAAGGATCAGCCGCGGCGGCGCTTGGGGGGACGGCAGCCGTTGAACGGAACGGGGGTGACATCCTGGATGGTTCCCAGTTCCAGGCCGGCGGCCTGCAGCGAACGGATGGCCGTCTCGCGGCCCGAGCCCGGTCCCTTGACGAACACGTCGACCTTCTTCAGGCCGTGTTCCTGCGCCCGGCGAGCAGCCGATTCAGCAGCCATCTGAGCGGCGTACGGGGTCGACTTGCGCGAACCCTTGAAGCCGATCTCACCTGAGGAGGCCCAGGAGATGACAGCACCGGTCGGATCGGTGATCGACACGATGGTGTTGTTGAAGGTTGATTTGATGTGAGCCTGGCCGGCAACGATATTCTTCTTCAGCTTGCGGCGAGGCTTGCGCACTGTAGCGGCGCGTGACTTGGGAGGCATATGTCCTACTCCTGATCGAGGTGGTTGGCGCTGGCCAACCGGGTGAGCGTGTTACTTCTTCTTACCGGCCACGGTGCGCTTGGGTCCCTTGCGGGTACGCGCATTGGTCTTGGTCCGCTGACCGCGAACCGGCAGACCGCGGCGGTGACGCAGGCCTTCATAGCTTCCGATTTCGACCTTGCGGCGGATATCGGCGGCCACCTCACGACGGAGGTCACCCTCAACCTGGAATGTGCCCTCGATGTAGTCACGCAGCTGGACGAGCTCTGCGTCGCTCAAGTCCTTCACACGGGTATCAGGGCTGATTCCCGTTTCGGTCAGGGTCTGGCGCGCACGGGTGCGGCCCACACCATAGATGTAAGTCAAGGCGACTTCCACACGCTTTTCACGCGGGATGTCGACTCCGGCAAGTCGTGCCATGGGTACTGTCTCCTGTTGTTGTTTCGGAGGTGCTGATGCAGACCTGTCCTTGGTCTCCCAAGGTCTCCGGCCCCCGACCGGAGGTATCGTCCTGTGTCCGTTCCGCCGAAGCTCTCACTTCTCGCGGGTCCGAACGCAGATGGCGAGGTCTGCGCGGGTGTGGTGCTGCTGAAGCCCCTCTCGGAGGAGCCTCGATCTGCTCAGAACGAGCTGCTCAGCCCTGGCGCTGCTTGTGGCGCGGGTTGGAGCAGATGACGATGACCCGACCGTGACGGCGGGTAATCTGGCAGTTCTCGCAGATCTTCTTGACGCTGGGCTTAACCTTCATCGTTTTTCCTTCTTTCGGTCCCTGCCCGGCAGGACAGGACGCGAATGATCGAAGATCCTTACTTGTAGCGGTAAACGATTCGTCCGCGCGAGAGATCGTATGGAGACAGCTCCACGACGACCCGGTCCTCGGGAAGGATGCGGATATAGTGCTGTCGCATCTTTCCGGAGATATGTGCGAGCACCTTGTGCCCGTTGCTCAGCTCGACCCGAAACGATGCGTTCGGCAGAGCCTCGACAACGGTGCCCTCGATCTCAATGACCCCTTCTTTTTTGGCCATATCGTTCGCTAACCTCGTATTCCCGCGAAACCTTCGCGTTCGACGTAATCGTGTATCACCGACTCAGTGCCGGTGACCCCTCGGCCTGCCGTCCTCGTCACCACATGAAAAGATGTGGATGGCAGAAGCCGCCCACAACTGAAAAAGGGTGAGTTGAATGAGAACAGACCAATCATCAACCCTACACTACGGGGAAAGATTCTTCCACACGGTGTTCGCTTCCGGGCGTGAAGTCCCTTACAATTCCATCCTCGCCGAGGCGGCCGACCGCTCCCGTGACGGCTGAGGTCGAATGCACCCGACGTTCACCGACGCGACTGCTAGCGTGAGAACCGCCCCCGACGCAGTCCCCGAAGAGGAGTACACAGATGTCCGATTTCGATGCCATCACCGAGGAGTCCCTGGTCACGAAGGGCGGGCGCAAGTGGTCGTCCTTCCCCGGTTCCATCGGAGCCTTCATCGCCGAGATGGACTTCGGGGTCGCTCCTGCAGTGCGTCAGTCGCTGCAGACCATCGATGACCGCGACCTCTACGGCTACGCTCCCGCCGATCTCGTCGCCGATCTGAAGACAGCGACCTCGAGCTTCTGCTCCGAGCACTACGGCTGGCGCATCCCCGTCGGCCACATCGAACCGGCCAGTGATGTGCTGGCCGCGTTCCTCGGCGTGCTCACCCACCTCACCCCGCCCGACACCCCGATCGTGCTGCCGACACCGGCCTACATGCCCTTCTTCGACGTCGCGCGGGTGACCGGCCGCGAACTCATCGAAGTTCCGATGCTGCGGTCGGAATCCGGCTGGTCCCTCGATCTCGACGCCATCGCCTCTGCCCTGACGCCCGGTGCGACATTCGTTCTGTGCAATCCGCACAATCCGATCGGCAAGGTCTACACCGAGGCCGAGCTGTCGGCACTCGCGGACGTCGTCGAGGACGCAGGAGCCCGGGTGTTCTCCGACGAAATCCATGCTCCCGTCGTCTATGCCCCCGCACGGCACATCCCGTATGCCGCCCTCACCGAGGCGACCGCCGCGCACACCGCGACCGCGACGGCCGCGTCGAAGGCCTTCAACATCCCCGGCCTCAAATGCGCTCAGCTCATCCTCACCTCTTCTGCCGACCGTGATGTCTGGGCCGAGAAGGGGCAGTTCGTCTCCGGTGCCGCCTCGAACCCGGGAATCCTGGCGACGACCGCCGCATACACCCGCTCGAGCGACTGGCTGAGCGAGGTCAACGGCTACCTCAAGGCAAACCGCGATCATTTCACCGATCTCGTCGGCTCGCTGCTGCCGGGGGCCGCCTACATCGAACCCGAAGGCACGTATCTGGCGTGGTTGGATCTGCGCGGCTACGGCCTGGAGTCGGGTCTGTCCGCTATCATCCGTTCCCGCGCCGAGGTGGCCGTGACCGAGGGTCGCCTGTGCGGTGAGGTCGGGGCCGGGCATATCCGGTTCAACTTCGCCCTCCCCCGTCCTCTGCTCACCGAGGCGGTCGAGAGGATCGCCCGGATCCTCTGAGCCCCGTCCCGAGGCACGTTGTTCTTCGGCGGCTCAGTGCTCGGGCAGCCATTCGATGAGGTCGAAAGAGGAGCTGGCTCCCGCACACTCGCGGATCTGCTGATCGAAGCGCAGATAGTACTCGAGATTGCACTGCTGCATGAGAGCGCGGAACCGCACGGCCGGCTGAGTGCCGTCGACGAGGGCTTCGGGCAGCAGCGGGTGGGTCATCACGGCACGCGCGATGTCAAAGTACAGATCGAAGAAGCCTCTCAAGCTCAGCTCCGGGCATCCGGTTCCCGGCGCTGATCCGCCCGAGGTCAGTGCGTTCATGCGCTGCTCCAATTCAGGCAGCTGGGCGAGAGCGGCATCGAGTTCGAAGGCCCGAGTCGTCATCCTGCGAGCCGCGGCCGTGGAGTCGGGTGTCAGCTCTCCCGCCTCGGACCAGCTGGGACCCGACATCTCGGGCAGCCGCGCCGACAGCTGAGCGGACCGGTCTGCGAAGCCGATGAGGATTCCCGGCCTCAGCTGCCTGTATCCCAAGCTCTGGGCAATGTACTGCAGTCGGTCCCGCAGACCGCGCGAGGACTCCGGAACGGAATACACAACAGTGTGGAAGCGACCCTCGTAGTCCGGAAAGACATGGTCGCCTGCGATGTCGCCGAAGTCCGAGAGGACGTGTTCGCTCAGGCGGTAGACGGAGACCCGCCCGAAACGCTCACTGCTGATGATGCCTCGTTGGACCATTCGCACGAGCTGATTGTGCACGCTCGAGGAAGAATACCCGTGCTCACCCAGCACACTGACGATGACGGGCCCCGGCAGTCCACTCGCCTGCAGACACCCGAAAGCGGAGATCACATCGAAGGCGATACGTGTCATCCGATAGCGATCGCCCACATCTGTCCGACGTTTCGGGACATCGTGGACACTCGTCATGGCCAGATCCTACCGTGAAAACACAAGGATCGGTGCCGACAAGGACCGAGATCGCAGCGAAGCGACGAGGAGCCACAACATGGATGACGAGAAGCACTCAATCGATCAGCGCGCGTACCAGATGTCCCGCACATCGGGAATGCTGGCGGGGGCCATCACGGCCTTCATCGCCTTCTGCGCGTTCCAGATCTTCGGGTTCACCATCGCCGAGACCGCAACATGGATGTTCGCGCTCGGGCTGATGGCGGCGTCCGGAACTTTCGCCGCCGTCTACTTCGTCGGCAGGTCGACCCTGAGGAGGCAGATGGCGGCCACCTGAGTTCGGGCTCGGGCCCCCTCCCCCGCGGATCTCCCCTCAGATGCCGTTCGGAGGCACGGGAGTGATTCCGAACGGTGCCAATCCGGCCGCTCCACCGTCGGCGGCTGTGAGTACCCAGACTCCCCCATCGTGGCGAGCCACGCTGTGTTCCCAGTGGCTCGCCCGTGAGCCGTCTGCCGTGACGACTGTCCAGTCATCGGCAAGGGTGCGCGTATCCGCGCCGCCGGTGGTGAGCATCGGTTCGATCGCCAGGCACATTCCGGGCTTGATCTTCGGGCCGTTCGAACGCGCACGGTAGTTGAGCACCTCTGGAGCCATGTGCATGGAGGTGCCGATCCCGTGTCCGGTGAACTCCTCGACGAGACCCAGGTGGGGGAAGGACTCGGAGACGAAGTCATCGATGGCGTCTCCGATGTCGCTGACCTTCGTGCCCGTTGCGAACGCCGCGATGCCTGCCCACATGGCCGCCTCGGTGGCGGTTGAGAGCTCACGGTCGGCGGCCGTGCCCGCTTCGTCGCCGCCGACGATCATCGTCAGCGCGGAGTCCCCGTGGAAGCCGTCGACGATCGCACCGCCGTCGATCGAGACGATGTCGCCGGCGTGGAGGACACGAGGCCCCGGGATGCCGTGGACGATCTCCTCGTTCACGGAGATGCACACGACCGCAGGAAATCCCTGATAGCCCTTGAAGTTCGACCGTGCCCCGGCGGAGTCGATGACCGCCTCGGCGGCGGCGTCCACCTCGGCCGTGGTGGCCCCGGGAACGGCCGCGGACCGGGCTGCTGACAGCACTTGCCGTGTCAGCTGCCCGGCCCGATGCATGAGCTCAAGCTCCGCGGGAGTCTTCAGCTCGATACGCGGTCCGAAGATCATCGAATGGACGACAGGATGCGTTCGGTGATGTCGTCGACGTCGCCGAGGCCGTCGACCTGGCGCAGCAGTCCGCGGCTGCGGTAGATATCGGTCAGCGGCTGCGTCTGCTCTTCGTACACGTCGAGACGGTGGCGGATGACGTCTTCGCTGTCATCGCTGCGGCCCTCGGTCTGAGCCCGCGCGAGCAGGCGGGCGACGACCTCGTCGGTGTCGGCCGTGAGTTCGACGACGTGCTCGATGGCTGTGTCCTCGGCTGCGAGGATCCGATCGAGCTCATCGACCTGGGCACTGGTGCGGGGGTATCCGTCGAGGAGGAACCCGACAGCTGCATCGTCCTGTGCCAGACGGTCGGCGACCATCGAGTTCGTGACCTCGTCGGGCACGTATTCGCCGGCATCCATGTAGCGTTTCGCCAGCTTGCCCAGCTCGGTCTCACCCTTCACATTCGCCCGGAAGATGTCTCCGGTCGAGATGGCTGGGATGCCGAGCGCCTCGGACAGGCGGGCGGCCTGGGTGCCCTTGCCGGCGCCGGGAGGGCCGATCAGGATGATGCGTGAACTCATAAGATGTCCTTCCAATGGGATGTCCGCTGAACGTCAGCGTCCGGTCGTATCAGCGCAGCAGACCCTCGTAGTGGCGCTGCTGCATCTGTGCGTCGATCTGCTTGACCGTTTCGAGGCCGACGCCCACGACGATCAGCAGGGAGGTGCCGCCGAACGGGAAGTTCTGATTGGCATTGATGAGCACCAGCGCGATCAGCGGGATGAGGGCGACGAAGGCAAGGTAGAGCGAGCCGGGGAAGTTGATGCGGCTGAGTACGAAGCTGAGGTATTCGGCAGTCGGGCGACCGGCACGGATGCCGGGAATGAAGCCGCCGTACTTCTTCATATTGTCCGCGACCTCTTCAGGATTGAAGGTGATGGCCACGTAGAAGTAAGCGAAGAAGATCGTCAGCAGTGCGTACACGGTGATGTAGATCGGGTGATCACCGCGGGTGAAGTAGGTGTTGATCCATTCGACCCACTTCGACTCGGGATCGAAGAACTGCGAGATCAGGCTCGGCAGGTAGAGAACCGAAGAGGCGAAGATGACGGGGATGACACCGGCCATGTTCACCTTGATCGGGATATAGGTCGAGGTTCCGCCGAACATCCGACGGCCCACCATGCGCTTGGCGTACTGGACGGGAATCCTGCGCTGCGACTGCTCGACGAAGACGACGAGAGCGACGAGAACGAGACCGACTGCCATGACGATGAGGAAGATGTCGACGCCCTGCTCACGGAAGATCGCGCCGAGCGAGGACGGGAACGCCGATGCGACGGAGGTGAAGATGAGCAGCGACATTCCGTTGCCGACGCCATGCTCGGTGATCTGTTCGCCCAGCCACATGATCAGGCCAGTGCCTGCGGTCAGCGTCAGCACGAGGACGGCGATGCCCCACCAGGTGTCGTTGGCGATGAGGTCCTGGCAGCCTTCGACCTTTCCGAACAGTGCCCCGGAGCGGACGGTCGCAACGAGAGTCGTCGAGTTGAGGATCGCGAGGCCGATGGTCAGGTAGCGAGTGTACTGAGTCAGCTTCGCCTGACCCGAGGCTCCTTCCTTGTGAAGAGCCTCGAAGCGCGGAATGACCACGCGCAGCAGCTGGACGATGATGCTCGCGGTGATGTAGGGCATGATGCCCAGAGCAAAGATCGACAGCTGCAGCAGCGCGCCGCCGCTGAAGAGGTTGATCATGGCGAATCCGCCCTCATTGAGCTGAGGCGAAGCCACGCATTCCTGCACCTTGGTGTAGTCGATGCCAGGCGAGGGAATGAACGAGCCGAGTCGGAAGATGACAAGAATGCCCAGGGTGAAGAGGAGTTTCTTCCTCAAGTCGGGCGTTCTGAAGGCCCTCCGGATTGCGCCGATCAAGCGTCCTCCTCGTTGGGGGATGAAAAGTCAGAGTCGTGGTCGCGACCTGGCGATTGAGACAAATACCTGCAAAAGACTACCAGGGTATGCCCTCCAGGCCGAAACCGGCGAAGCCCGTTGCGGCCTGAGTTTCAGGCGCTGTCCGAGAGGTCTCGGGGGCTCGGTTCGAGGTGGCATCGTCATGGACTCTCACCGGTGTGCTCGCGGCGGAGCGATGCTCGCCGCCGTGACAGTTGCGAGCATGCAGAAGGGGGCGGCCACCGAAGTGGCCGCCCCCATTCCGGCGATGAGGCCGGGATACCGTCCGCGGGGAACGGATCAGGCCTCGTTGGCGCTTCCGCCTGCAGCCTTGATCTTCTCGGCTGCGGAGCCGGAGAACTTGTCTGCAGTGATGTTCAGGGCCACGGTGATCTCACCGGTGCCGAGAACCTTGACGGGCTGCTTTGCGCGCACAGCGCCCTTCTCCACGAGGTCGGCGACGGTGACGTCTCCGCCCTCGGGGAACAGGCTGGACAGCTTGTCGAGGTTGACAACCTGGAACTCCACCTTGGCGGGGTTCTTGAATCCACGCAGTTTGGGCAGACGCATGTGCATCGGAGTCTGGCCGCCCTCGAAGCCGTGCGGAACCTGGTAGCGGGCCTTCGTGCCCTTGGTTCCGCGTCCGGCGGTCTTGCCCTTCGAAGCCTCACCACGACCGACGCGGGTCTTGGCGGTCTTGGCTCCCGGGGCAGGGCGCAGATCGTGCAGCTTCAGCGAGTCGTTGTTCGACATATCAATCGACCTCTTCCACAGTCACGATGTGGCGGACAGCGTTGATCATTCCCCGGATCTCGGGGCGATCTTCCTGCACCACAACGTCGTTGGTCCGCTTGAGACCGAGCGAACGCAGCGTGTCGCGCTGGCTCTGACGGTATCCGATTGCGGACTTGCGCTGAGTAATCTTGAGCTTTGCCATCAGGACTTCGCCCCACTTTCAGCGGCTGCTCGCAGCAGTGCGTGCGGAGCAACCTCGTCGACGGGCAGGCCGCGGCGAGCCGCAACCTCTTCCGGACGCTCGAGGCCCTTCAGCGCGGCGATCGCGGCGTGCACGATGTTGATCGCGTTCGCCGAGCCCAGCGACTTGGACAGGACGTCCTGGACGCCTGCCGCATCGAGGACCGCACGGACGGGTCCACCGGCGATGACTCCGGTACCCGGAGCGGCCGGACGCAGCAGGACGACGCCTGCAGCCTCCTCGCCCTGGATCGGGTGCGGAATGGTCTTCTGGATGCGGGGAACGCGGAAGAAGTTCTTCTTCGCTTCCTCGACACCCTTGGCGATGGCGGCAGGAACTTCCTTCGCCTTGCCGTAGCCCATGCCGACCATGCCGTCGCCGTCGCCGACCACGACGAGAGCCGTGAAGGAGAACCGACGTCCGCCCTTGACGACCTTCGACACGCGGTTGATCGTGATGACGTGTTCGATGAACTGGTTCTTGTCTTCACGGTCGTTGCGACCGCCGCGTCCGCGACCTTCGCCGCGTCCGCGACCCTGACCGCCCTGTCCGCCCTGGCCGCGGCCACGGGAAGAACGGTCACCGCTGTTGTCGGTGCGGGTCTCAGCAGCTGCCTGCTGTTCCTTGTTCTCTTCAGTGCTCATAGGGCCAATCCTCCTTCACGGGCACCTTCGGCGATTGCCTGCACACGGCCGTGGTAGGCATTGCCTCCACGGTCGAAGACGACGGATTCGATTCCGGCGTCCTTGGCACGCTGAGCAACCAGCTCGCCCACCTTGCGGGCCTTGCCGGTCTTGTCGCCTTCGAATGTCCGCAGGTCGGCTTCCATGGTGGAGGCCGAAACCAGGGTCTTGCCGACGGTGTCGTCGATGACCTGGACGAAGACGTGGCGCGTGGAGCGAGTCACTGAGAGGCGAGGGCGCTCGGTCGTGCCGCTGACATGCTTGCGCAGTCGAGCGTGACGACGCTTGCGAGCAGCTGCCCTGCCTTTGCCGTAGCTTTCCTTCTTGCCAAAGGCCATCTTTACTTACCAGCCTTTCCGACCTTGCGACGGACGATTTCGCCGGCGTAGCGCACGCCCTTGCCCTTGTAAGGCTCGGGCTTACGCAGCTTCCGGATGTTCGCAGCCGTCTCACCGACGAGCTGCTTGTCGATTCCGTGGACAGCGACCTTGGTCTGGCCGTCGACGCTGAAGGAGATTCCCTCCGGCGGTTCGACGACGATCGGGTGGCTGTAGCCGAGGGCGAACTCGAGGTTCGATCCCTTGGCCAGGACACGGTAACCGGTTCCGACGATCTCGAGGGCCTTGGAGTAGCCATCGGTCACACCGACGATCATGTTGTTGATGAGCGTACGGGACAGTCCGTGCAGCGAACGCGATTCGCGCTCCTCGTCCGGACGGGCCACTGTGATGACACCGTCTTCGAGCGAGACCGTGATCGGCTCGGCGATGGTGACGGACAGCTCGCCCTTAGGTCCCTTGACGGCGACATCCTGGCCGTCGACCTTGACCTCGACGCCGCTGGGAACGGAGATCGGGTTCTTGCCAATACGTGACATGTTCTTCTCTCCTTCCTTTACCAGACGTAGGCGAGGACTTCCCCACCCACACCCTTCTTGGCGGCCTGACGGTCCGTCAGGAGACCTGACGAGGTCGACAGGATGGCGATGCCGAGGCCGCCGAGAACCTTGGGCAGGTTCGTGGACTTCGCGTAGACGCGCAGTCCCGGCTTCGACACACGGCGCAGGCCGGCGATCGAACGTTCCCGGTTGGGTCCGAACTTCAGGTCCAGGAGCAGCGTCTTGCCGACTTCGGCGTCTTCGACGCTCCAGCCGGTGATGTAGCCCTCGGTCTTGAGGATCTCGGCGATGTTCGACTTGAGCTTCGAGAACGGCATGCTGACGTCCTCGTGATAAGCCGAGTTGGCGTTGCGCAGACGCGTAAGCATGTCTGCGACTGGATCAGTCATTGTCATTTGGGCACGTGCCCTTCCTCGTTACGGTTTCCGCCCACATGCTGTGCTTGGACCTGCAACGTAGCGATTATTTTTGCTTGAACGGGAACCCGAGGTGACGCAGCAGTGCACGTCCCTCATCGTCGGTTGCCGCGGTGGTGACGACGGTGATGTCCATACCGCGGACACGGTCGATCCGGTCCTGGTCGATCTCGTGGAACATGGACTGTTCCGTGAGGCCGAAGGTGTAGTTGCCGTGTCCGTCGAACTGACGATCCGAGAGTCCACGGAAGTCGCGGATACGCGGCAGTGCCAGAGTGATGACGCGGTCGATGAACTCCCACATCCGAGCTCCACGCATGGTCACGTGGGCGCCGATGGGCTGACCTTCGCGCAGCTTGAACTGTGCGATGGACTTGCGGGCACGGGTCACGACGGGCTTCTGACCGGTGATCAGAGTCAGGTCGTTGATCGCGCCTTCGATCATCTTGGAATCGCGTGCTGCGTCACCCACACCCATGTTCACGACGACCTTGGTCAGTCCGGGAACCTGCATGGGGTTGGCGTAGTTGAACTCTTCCTGCAGCTTCGCAACGATCTCTTCGCGGTAAATCTGCTTGAGACGCGGTGCGGGACGGCTGGTGGTTGTTTCCGTCATCAGATCTCCTCCCCGGTGCGACGCGAGAAGCGAACCCGAACGGTCTTGGTGCGACCGTCGCGCTCGACGCTCTCCTCGCGGTATCCGACGCGGGTGGGCTTGTTGTCCTTGGGGTCAACGAGCGCCACGTTGGACACGTGGATGGGGGCTTCGTGGGTCTCACGGCCACCAGCGGTGCCGCCGGCCTGAGTCTGCGTAGCCTTCTTGTGCTTGATCACGCGGTTGACGCCCTCAACGAGGACGCGGTTGCGTTCGGGGTAGACGGCAAGGACCTTGCCCTGCTTGCCACGATCGCCACCACGGGACTGCCGAGCGCCGGCGATGACCTGGACGAGGTCGCCCTTCTTGATATTGAGCTTGTTCGCCATGCTCACAACACCTCCGGTGCCAGGGAGACGATCTTCATGAACTTCTTGTCGCGGAGTTCGCGTCCCACGGGCCCGAAGATACGGGTGCCGCGCGGTTCCTCATCGTTCTTGAGGATGACGGCTGCATTCTCATCGAACTTGATGTACGAACCGTCGGGACGACGACGTTCCTTGGCAGTGCGAACGATGACGGCCTTGACGACGTCACCCTTCTTCACGTTTCCGCCCGGGATCGCATCCTTGACGGTTGCCACGATGGTGTCACCGATCGAGGCGTAGCGCCGACCGGAGCCACCCAGGATCCTGATTGCCAGGATCTGCTTGGCGCCAGTGTTGTCGGCGACTTTGAGTCGCGACTCTTGCTGAATCACTATTTTCTCCTGTCGTCGCGCTGGTTCTCACGCCTTGAGCGTGAGCCTTGCGGAACGGATTCATTGACATTTCACCCCGTTCCCGGTAGCCGCCCGCGGCCTGCAGGAGGCCGCGGGCGGGACCGGGTGGGTGGGGTGGCGTTGACTACTTGGCGCGTTCGACGATTTCGACGAGCCGCCAACGCTTCGCGGCCGAAAGGGGCCGCGTCTCGGCCACGAGGACGAGGTCGCCGATGCCGGCGGTGTTCTCTTCGTCGTGAACCTTGTACTTGACCGACTTGCGCATGACCTTGCCGTAGAGGCGGTGCTTCATGCGCTCCTCAACCTCGACGACGATGGTCTTGTCCATCTTGTCGGATACGACGTAACCACGTGCGGTCTTGCGGGAGTTGCGTTCCGCAGCAGTGGCCTCGGTATTCGTGGTCTCCGCCATCACTTGCTCTCTTCCTTGGCATCAGCGGGGTTCGGACGGATGTCCAGCTCCCGTTCGTTGAGCACGGTGTAGATACGAGCGATGTCGCGACGCACGGCCTTGAGGCGACCGTGGCTCTCCAGCTGACCGGTGGCCGACTGGAAACGCAGGTTGAACAGCTCGGCCTTGGCCTTCTTGAGCTCTTCCTGCAGACGCTCGTTGTCGTAACCGTCAAGCGCGTCGATGGAAAGGTTCTTCGAACCGATAGCCATTCTCACTCACCACCTTCGCGGGCCACGATACGGGCCTTCAGCGGAAGTTTGTGGATCGCCAGGCGCAGGGCCTCGCGAGCAACTTCCTCGGACACACCGCCGAGTTCGAACATGACTCGACCGGGTTTGACATTGGCGATCCACCACTCCGGCGAACCCTTACCGGAACCCATGCGGGTCTCGGCAGGCTTCTTCGTCAGCGGGTGATCAGGGTAGATGTTGATCCACACCTTGCCGCCGCGCTTGATGTAGCGGGTCATGGCAATACGTGCGGCCTCGATCTGACGGTTGGTGACATAAGCCGGCTCGAGAGCCTGGATGCCGTAGTCACCGAAGGACACCGTCGTGCCTCCCTTGGCGGCGCCGCCCCGGTTGGGGTGGTGCTGCTTGCGGAATTTCACTCGACGAGGGATCAGCATTTCTCAGCCCTCCGATCCGGCCTCAGCCGCGGGGGCTTCGGCACTGTTCTCAGTATTACGGGCCTGGTCGCCTCGGCGCGGTGCGCCTTCCTGACCACGTCCGCGGCCTCCACGACCGCGCCCACGGCCACGCGGGCCACGAGCAGCAGGAGCCTTGGCCTGCTCGGCGGCAAGCTCCTTGTCGGTCATGTCGCCCTTGTAGATCCACACCTTGACGCCGATGCGTCCGAAAGTGGTGTGGGCTTCGTGAACGCCGAAGTCGATGTTCGCGCGCAGGGTGTGCAGCGGCACACGACCTTCACGGTAGAACTCGGACCGGCTCATCTCAGCACCGCCGAGGCGGCCGGAGCACTGCACGCGGATGCCCTTGGCACCTGCGCGCTGCGCGCTCTGGATCGCCTTGCGCATCGCACGGCGGAAGGCCACGCGGCTGGCGAGCTGTTCGGCAACACCCTGAGCGACGAGCTGTGCGTCGACCTCGGGGTTCTTCACCTCAAGGATATTGAGCTGAATCTGCTTGCCGGTGAGCTTTTCGAGCTGACCGCGGATGCGGTCCGCTTCGGCTCCGCGACGGCCGATGACGATGCCCGGACGTGCGGTGTGGATGTCGACGCGAACACGGTCACGCGTGCGCTCGATGTTGACCTTCGAGATGCCGGCCCGCTCGAGACCGGTGTTCAGAATCTGGCGGATCTTGACATCTTCGAGCACGTAGTCGCGGTAGCGCTGCCCCGGCTTGGTCGAGTCAGCGAACCACTTCGACTTGTGATCCGTGGTGATTCCGAGTCGGAATCCATTCGGATTGATCTTCTGGCCCATTAGCGGTTCCCCTTCCGGCTCTTGCGCTGAGGCAGGTCGTCACCGCTGGCCAGGACCACTGTCACGTGGCTGGTGCGCTTCTCGATGCGAAAAGCGCGGCCCTGGGCACGCGGACGGAACCGCTTCATGGTCGGCCCCTCGTCCACGAAGGCTTCGGAGATGACCAGTTCGTTCTCGTCGAACGCAACGCCTTCCTCGTCGGCCCGGACACGCGCATTGGCGATGCCGGAGGCCACGAGCTTGTAAATCGGATCTGATGCCGACTGTTCTGCAAACTTCAACACTGCAAGTGCTTCGGTCGCCTGCTGACCACGAATGAGGTCGATGACGCGCCGAGCCTTGCGAGGCGTAACGCGCAGGTAACGCGCCTTAGCCTTGGCTTCCATCGCTTCCTTCTCTCTTCTCTAGGATCGAAAGAGTGCCCCGCCTCAGCGGCGGCGCCCCTTGCGATCGTCCTTTTCGTGGCCACGGAACGTCCGTGTCGGTGCGAACTCGCCGAGCTTGTGTCCGACCATCGACTCAGTGATGAAGACGGGGACATGCTTGCGTCCGTCATGTACTGCGATGGTGTGTCCCAGGAAGTCCGGGATGATCATCGAGCGACGAGACCAGGTTTTGATGACATTTTTGGTGTTCTTCTCGTTCTGACGAGCCACCTTCTGGAAGAGGTGTTCGTCGACGAAAGGACCCTTTTTGAGGCTACGAGGCATAAGTCAGTACTCCAATCAGCGCTTCTTGCCGGTCCGGCGACGGCGCACGATGTACTTGTCGCTCTCTTTGTTCGGCCGGCGTGTGCGGCCCTCCAACTGACCCCACGGGCTGACTGGGTGACGACCACCCGAAGTACGGCCCTCGCCACCACCATGCGGGTGGTCGATCGGGTTCATCACGACACCGCGGACGGTCGGGCGCTTGCCCTTCCAACGCATGCGGCCTGCTTTGCCCCAGCTGATGTTCGACTGCTCGGCATTGCCGACCTCGCCGATCGTCGCACGGCAGCGCGCATCGACGTTGCGGATTTCGCCCGAGGGCATCCGCAGCTGTGCGAAACGGCCGTACTTCGCCACGAGCTGCACGGACGAACCGGCAGAACGAGCGATCTTGGCACCGCCGCCGGGACGCATTTCGACTGCGTGCACGACAGTGCCGACCGGGATGTTGCGCAGGGCAAGGTTGTTGCCCGGCTTGATGTCTGCACCCGGACCGGCTTCCACCTGTGCGCCCTGCTTGAGGTTCTGCGGGGCGATGATGTAGCGCTTCTCTCCGTCTGCGTAGTGCAGCAGAGCGATGCGAGCCGTACGGTTCGGGTCATATTCGATGTGTGCGACCTTCGCCGGAACGCCATCTTTGTCATGGCGGCGGAAGTCGATGACACGGTACTGACGTTTGTGACCGCCGCCCTGGTGGCGAGTGGTCACGCGTCCCTGACTGTTGCGGCCGCCGCGCTTGGGCAGCGGGCGCAGAAGCGACTTCTCCGGTGTAGACCGGGTCACTTCGACGAAGTCGGCGACCGACGAGCCACGGCGGCCCGGGGTCGTCGGCTTGTGCTTACGGATTCCCATGAGTCTTGTCCTTCTTTGACGAAGGATCGCTTAGAGCGATCCACCGAAGATGTCGATCGATCCGTCCTTGAGGGCGACGATGGCACGCTTGGTGTCCTTGCGCTTTCCCCAACCGGTGCGGGTGCGGCGGCGCTTGCCCTGACGGTTCAGGGTGTTCACCTTGGCAACCTGCACATCGAAGATCGTTTCAATGGCTTGCTTGATCTCGGTCTTGTTCGAGTCCTGGTCGACGAGGAAGGTGTACTTGCCTTCGTCCATCAGGCTGTAGGTCTTCTCCGAGACGACCGGAGCGACGATGATGTCGCGCGGGTCCTTGAAGTTCAGACTCATGATGCGTCCTCCGATTTGCGGTTTCCGCTCAGGAACGCGGCAAGAGCTGCCTCGGTGAACACGATGTCATCGGCGAGCAGCACATCATAGGTGTTGAGCTGATCGGAGGTGAGCACGTGAACGTGGGGCAGGTTGCGCACGCTCAGGTAGGTGAGCTCGTCGTCACGCTCGAGCACCACGAGAGTGTTCTTGCGCTCGGACAGGCCGGCCAGTGCGGCCTTCGCCTGCTTGGTCGACGGGGCGTCGCCGGTGACCAGGTTCTTCATCACGAAGACCTGATCGAGCCGTGCGCGGTCGGACAGGGCTCCGCGCAGAGCGGCGGCCTTCATCTTCTTCGGGGTCCGCTGCGAGTAGTCGCGCGGGACCGGTCCGTGCACGATTCCGCCGCCGTTGTACTGGGGAGCGCGGATCGAACCCTGACGGGCGTTGCCGGTTCCCTTCTGGCGGTAGGGCTTGCGACCGCCACCGCGAACTTCGGAGCGGGTCTTCGTCTTGTGCGTGCCCTGACGGGCCGCAGCCAGCTGTGCAACGACGACCTGGTGGATCAGGGGCACGTTGGTCGGCACGCCGAAGACCTCGGCGGGCAGATCAACCGAACCGGCCTTGGCACCAGCGGCATCGATGACGTCGACTGTCTTGACATCAGTCATTACGTTCAGGCCTCCTTCACGGCCGAGCGAACGAGGACGACTCCACCCTTGGGGCCGGGAACGGCGCCCTTGATGAGCAGGAAGTTGTTCTCGTTGTCCACGGCATGGATCGTGAGGTTCTGGGTGGTGTGCTTGACAGCGCCCATACGGCCGGCCATGCGCATACCCTTGAACACGCGACCAGGTGTTGCGGCTCCGCCGATCGAACCTGGCTTGCGGTGGTTGCGGTGCTGACCGTGGGAGGCACCGACACCGGCGAAGCCGTGACGCTTCATGACACCGGCGGTTCCCTTGCCCTTGGTCTTCGCGGTCACATCGACCTTGATTCCGGCTTCGAACGTGTCGACGCCGAGTTCCTGGCCGAGCTCGTAGTCAGCAGCATCTGCAGTGCGCAGTTCGACCAGGTGACGGCGTGGGGTCACACCGGCCTTTTCGAAGTGGCCTGCAGTCGGCTTGTTGACCTTGCGAGGATCGATTTCGCCGAATGCGATCTGCACAGCGGGGTAACCATCGGTTTCCTCGTTGCGGACCTGAGTTACGACGTTGTTTCCGGTGGCCACAACGGTCACCGGTACGAGGTTGTTCTGCTCATCCCAGACCTGGGTCATGCCCAGCTTGGTTCCCAGCAGGCCCTTGACCTTGCTGGTGGTCGGGAGAGCGGATGAACGAGTGTTCGCCATTGCTGCCTCCCTTAGAGCTTGATCTCGATGTTGACGTCGTCAGCGAGGTCGAGGCGCATCAGCGAATCGACCGCCTTCGGCGTCGGGTCGACGATGTCGATCAGACGCTTGTGCGTGCGCATCTCGAAATGCTCACGGCTGTCCTTGTACTTGTGCGGCGAACGGATGACGCAGTACACGTTCTTCTCCGTTGGCAACGGCACGGGGCCCACTACAGTCGCGCCAGCGCGAGTGACGGTGTCCACGATCTTGCGTGCGGCACTGTCAATCACAGCGTGGTCGTACGACTTGAGCCGAATGCGGATCTTCTGTCCCGCCATGGCGTCGTCTCTTTCTTTAGTTGCTTCCGGCCATCAACTCGCAGAGGCTCGAAGGCTCACTGCCGTCTGTGCCGGCTGACCATGACCGACCCCCGAGGTCGGGCGTGTCGGCTATTCCTACCGGAGAAGATCTCACTTCACCGCAGGCGCCGACGGCGCTTCTACTCATTGGCTGCTCGGTCCGAACCCGCATGGTGCAGATTCATCGATCCGATAGTGTTTCGGGCTGTTCGCGGTATCACTACCGCAGTGCAGGGGTCAACGCCCGAAACGCAACTTCACTATCTTGTCATAGAGCACTTCACCCGCGCAATTCCGGGGACCGTGCCTGTGAGGGAACTCTCAAGGATTCAGTGAGGCACTTCTGTTCTCGCCTCGCGCTCCGCGCCCCTCGGCTGCTCATCCACCTGCACCGTCCGATCGAGCACTGACGACACCGGCTGGAAATGACGACCATTGCCCGGGCATACAGAAGGGGCCGCAGTCCCGAAGGACTGCGACCCCAACCTGTGGTGCTCAGTCAGTCAGATCAGGCGGTGATCTTGGTGACTCGACCGGCGCCGACGGTGCGGCCACCTTCGCGGATTGCGAAGCGGAGGCCGTCCTCCATGGCGATCGGCTGGATGAGCTCGACCGACATATCGGTGTTGTCGCCGGGCATGACCATCTCGGTGCCCTCGGGCAGCGTGATGACACCGGTGACGTCCGTGGTCCGGAAGTAGAACTGCGGACGGTAGTTCGAGTAGAACGGGTTGTGACGTCCGCCCTCGTCCTTGCTCAGGATGTAGACCTGAGCCTCGAACTTGGTGTGCGGGGTGATCGAACCCGGCTTCACGATGACCTGACCGCGCTCAACATCCTCGCGCTTGGTGCCGCGGAGGAGCAGACCGACGTTCTCACCTGCACGGGCATCCGGCAGGGTCTTGCGGAACATCTCGATAGCGGTGACAGTCGTCTTGGACGACTTCTCCTTGATGCCGACGATTTCGATTTCGTCGTTCGGCAGGAGCACGCCGCGCTCGACACGACCGGTGACGACGGTTCCACGACCGGTGATCGTGAAGACGTCCTCGACGGGCATGAGGAACGGCTTGTCGACATCGCGCTCCGGCTCCGGAACGTTGTCATCGACGGCAGCCATGAGATCCTGAACGCTCTTGACCCACTTCTCGTCGCCTTCCAGCGCCTTGAGAGCGGACACCGGAATGACCGGAGCGTTGTCTCCGTCGAAGTCCTGGCTCGAGAGCAGGTCGCGGACCTCGAATTCGACGAGCTCGAGGAGCTCCTCGTCATCGACCATGTCGGACTTGTTCAGAGCCACGACGATGTAGGGAACGCCGACCTGACGCGCGAGCAGCACGTGCTCACGGGTCTGGGGCATCGGTCCGTCGGTAGCGGCGACGACGAGGATCGCACCGTCCATCTGAGCGGCACCGGTGATCATGTTCTTCACGTAGTCGGCGTGACCCGGGGCATCGACGTGAGCGTAGTGACGCTTCTCCGTCTGGTACTCAACGTGCGAGACGTTGATGGTGATGCCGCGCTCCTTCTCCTCAGGTGCGTTGTCGACCTGGTCGAAGGCGCGAGCCTCATTGAGATCCGGGTACTGATCCGCCAGGACCTTGGTGATCGCAGCGGTCAGGGTGGTCTTTCCGTGGTCAACGTGGCCGATGGTGCCGATGTTGACGTGCGGCTTAGTCCGTTCGAAACTAGCCTTTGCCACTGGGTTCCTCCTCGTGGTTGGAATAAGATATGCGGTTCATATCTTAGACCTTGTGTTGGTTATCTTTCATTCCGGAGACCATGTTCTTGATCACCGGGGCGACCGGAATTCGGAGATTACTCTCCGCCGCGCACCTTCTGGATGATCTCCTCGGCAACAGCCTTCGGGACCTCCGCATAGCTGGAGAAAGTCATCGAATACACCGCACGGCCCTGGGTCTTCGACCGCAGATCACCGATGTAGCCGAACATCTCCGACAGCGGGACCACAGCCTTGACGACCTTCACACCGGAAGCATCGTCCATCGACTGAATCTGTCCACGCCGGGAATTCAGGTCGCCGATGACGTCACCCATGTATTCCTCAGGGGTACGCACCTCGACGTCCATGACCGGCTCGAGAAGAACCGGGTTCGCCCGCTGGACGGCCTCCTTGAAGACCATCGAACCGGCGATCTTGAATGCCATCTCCGAAGAGTCGACATCGTGGTAGGCGCCGTCGACCAGAGTGGCCTTGACACCCACCATGGGGTAACCGGCCAGGGCACCGAGCTGCATGGCGTCCTGGATGCCGGCGTCGACGCTCGGAATGTACTCGCGCGGAACGCGTCCGCCCGTGATGGCATTCTCGAACTCGTAAATCGTATCGCCTTCGACCTCGAGAGGTTCGAAGGTGACCTGGACCTTCGCGAACTGTCCCGATCCACCCGTCTGCTTCTTGTGGGTGTAATCGTACTTCTCGACAGTGCGACGGATGGTCTCACGGTAGGCGACCTGCGGCTTGCCGACGTTCGCCTCGACCTTGAACTCGCGACGCATGCGGTCGACGAGGATGTCGAGGTGCAGCTCGCCCATTCCGCGGATGACGGTCTGGCCGGTCTCGTCGTCAAGCTCGACCTGGTAGGTCGGGTCTTCCTTGACGAACTTCTGGATGGCCGACGACAGCTTCTCCTGGTCGCTCTTGGTCTTCGGCTCGATGGCCACGGAGATCACAGGCTCCGGGAAGGTCATCGATTCGAGAGCGATCGGGTTGGCCGGGTCGCTGAGCGTGTCGCCCGTCGTGGTCTCCTTGAGACCGATGAAGGCGTAGATGTGGCCGGCGAACGCCTCTTCGACAGGGTTCTCCTTGTTGGAGTGCATCTGGAAGAGCTTGCCGACGCGTTCCTTCTTGCCCGACGAGGTGTTGAGCACCTGTTCGCCGGACTTCACATGACCGGAGTACACGCGCACGTAGGTCAGCGATCCGAAGAACGGGTGGGAGGCGACCTTGAAGGCCAGAGCCGAGAACGGCTCGTCCGTCGAAGGCTTGCGGGTCAGTTCCTCTTCGTCGTTGCTCGGGTTGTGTCCGATCATCGGAGGCACGTCGAGCGGTGAGGGGAGGTAGTCGATGACCGCGTCGAGCATGGGCTGCACGCCCTTGTTCTTGTAGGCGGAACCGCACATGACCGGGAAGGCCTCGGACTTGATGACGAGTTCGCGGATGCCGGCCTTGATCTCAGCCGTCGTGAGCTCTTCGCCCTCGAGGTACTTCTCCATGAGCTCTTCCGAGTTCTCGGCGACGTCCTCGACGAGCTGCGCACGATACTGAACAGCCTTGTCCTTGAGATCCTCGGGGATCTCGACCTCGGTCATGTCCTGACCCATCTTAGTCTCGTCGGGCCAGATGTAGGCCTTCATCTCGAGCAGATCGACGACACCGGCGAATTCGCTTTCGGCACCGATCGGCAGCTGGATGACCAGCGGCTTCGCGCCGAGGCGCTCCTTGATGGTGTCGACGGTGAAGTAGAAGTCAGCACCGAGCTTGTCCATCTTGTTGACGAAGCACACGCGCGGAACGTCGTACTTGTCGGCCTGACGCCACACGGTCTCCGACTGGGGCTCGACGCCCTCTTTGCCGTCGAACACGGCGACGGCACCATCGAGGACGCGCAGCGAACGCTCGACCTCGACCGTGAAGTCGACGTGACCGGGGGTGTCGATGATGTTGATCTGGTTGTTGTCCCAGTAGCAGGTCGTCGCGGCCGACGTGATCGTGATGCCGCGCTCCTTCTCCTGGTCCATCCAGTCCATGGTGCCGGCGCCGTCGTGGGTCTCGCCCATCTTGTAGTTCACGCCGGTGTAGAAGAGGATGCGTTCGGTCGTCGTTGTCTTACCGGCATCAATGTGGGCCATGATGCCGATATTACGGACCTTGTTCAGGTCGCTGAGCACGTCAAGTGCCACGGTGTCTCTCTCTCGATCGATGATTTGCTCGACTCCCCTGTGCAGCCGGCCGGCGGCACTCGCGGACGAGGTCCGCCGACCGGCGCGCAGGGCAGACGATTACCAGCGGTAGTGGGCGAAGGCCTTGTTGGACTCGGCCATCTTGTGAGTGTCCTCGCGGCGCTTGACTGCTGCGCCGAGGCCGTTGCCGGCGTCGAGGATCTCATTCATGAGCCGTTCGGTCATGGTCTTCTCACGGCGCTGGCGGGAGTATCCCACGAGCCACCGCAGAGCCAGAGTGGTCGAACGAGCCGGACGAACATCAATCGGCACCTGGTAGGTCGCACCGCCGACGCGGCGGGAGCGGACCTCGAGGGACGGACGGATGTTGTCGAGAGCCTTCTTCAGGTTGACAACGGGGTCGTTGCCGTTCTTCTCGCGGGTGCCTTCGAGAGCGCTGTAGACGATCCGCTCTGCGGTCGAGCGCTTGCCGTCGAGCAGGATCTTGTTGATCAGCTGCGTGACGAGCGGTGAGCTGAAGACCGGGTCAACGACGATCGGTCGCTTGGGTGCAGGACCTTTGCGTGGCATTACTTCTTCTCCCTCTTCGCACCGTACTTGCTGCGGGCCTGCTGGCGACCCTTGACGCCCTGGGTGTCGAGCGAACCGCGGACGATCCGGTAGCGGACACCGGGCAGATCCTTGACGCGGCCACCGCGCACGAGCACGATCGAGTGCTCCTGCAGGTTGTGTCCCTCGCCCGGGATGTAGGCGGTCACCTCGATCTGGCTCGAAAGCTTGACACGAGCGACCTTGCGAAGAGCCGAGTTCGGCTTCTTGGGGGTGGTGGTGTACACACGGGTGCACACTCCACGACGCTGCGGGCTGCCCTTGAGGGCAGGAGCGTCCGATCCTGCTGTATTGACATGCCGTCCCTTGCGGACGAGCTGTTGGATTGTCGGCACTAAGCGTTCTCCATTTGCTTCTCGATAGACCTAATTCCCAATGCCGGCCACGACCGCAGTCGCCTCTGTGAACCGTGGGACATATCCGACCGGACACCGGGTGAAGCTTGGCTCCCGATGCCAGTAACCACGCGAGTCATCGACCCCTGCGCCCGGGTGTGTCGCAAGGACACGGAAGCACAGAGACGACATCTCGGCGGCCTGCATCGACGACTTCTCTCAGGGATTCCGAGCCTCACAGAACACTCGGCAGGATCGATCGACGACGCAGATAACACAATCAGTCGCCTACCAGAATATCTCTCTCGAGCACGTCTGGTCAAAATGGCGATCATCCATCTTACCTCTCCGCACCGGCGAAATCACGCAGCACTCCCCTCGCCCGATCAACCACACGGCTCACCAGCGTATTCACAGACCGGCGGCGCACTTCTCAGCACTCGGCGAACCACGGTCGCCGCCTGGGGCGGATTCACAGCGATTCCGGTCGGCCGCCTCGGCGAGGACCCATCCCCACTTTCCTTGACTCGTTCAAGAGAAGCAGGCATTCTGGTGCTGTGAAAGGGACGAAGCATGAACACGACGACGCCGCTGCGGCTCTGCGGCAGACGTCGCTGCGCGTGACGAAACAGCGGGTCGCAGTCCTCGGTGCCGTGCGGGATCACCCGCATGCCGACACCGAGACCGTGATCCGCTCGGTGCGGGAATCGCTGCCGGCGGTCTCCCACCAGGCTGTCTATGATTCGCTTCACACTCTGACCGAGGTGGGGCTCGTCCGCTGCATCAGGCCTGCGGGCTCGGTGGCGCGGTACGAGCGTCGCATCGGGGACAACCACCATCATCTGGTGTGCCGATCGTGCAATCTCATCGTCGATGTCGACTGCACGATCGGGCAGGCTCCGTGCCTGACCCCGTCCCATGATGCCGGCTTCGTCATCGAGCAGGCCGAAGTGACGTTCTGGGGTCTGTGCCCCGACTGCGCGGCCGCCGGTGCTCAGCCGACCGGCGACGATCAGTTCTCGGTCGTGTGACTCCGGCTTCCGTTCACCACCACCCGTCTTCTCCCGAGGACACGACTATGCCCTTTCTGCGAGGGTTGCCCATCCCGTCATCCGAGTCGTCGAATGCGACTCGACTGTGAAAGGAACACGATGACCCAGACGACCACCGGCGGCTGCCCGGTCGCACACACTTCCACGGAACCGGCGGCGCCGGATTCCGACCAGTTGGTCAATCCCGTCCAGGGTGATGCCAACGCTCAGTGGTGGCCCAATCGGCTCAACCTCAAGATCCTCGCCAAGGGTCAGCCGGCACGCGACCCCATGGACCCCGACTTCGATTACGACGCGGAGTTCAACAGTCTCGACTACTACCAGCTCAAGGCCGACATCGAAGCACTGCAGAAGGACAACCAGGACTGGTGGTCCGCTGACTTCGGGCACTATGGTCCGTTCATGATCCGCATGGCCTGGCACTCGGCCGGCACCTACCGCGTGCAGGACGGCCGCGGCGGCGGCGGCGAAGGCCAGCAGCGGTTCGCACCGCTGAACTCCTGGCCCGACAACGTCTCACTCGACAAAGCTCGTCGCCTGCTGTGGCCGGTGAAGAAGAAGTACGGCAAGAAGATCTCCTGGGCCGACCTCTTCATCCTCGCCGGCAACGTCGCGCTCGAATCGATGGGCTTCAAGACCTTCGGCTTCGCCGGCGGCCGCAAGGACGTCTGGGAACCCGACAACGATGTGTACTGGGGCTCCGAGACCGAGTGGCTGGGCACCGACAAGCGCTATGTGGGCAACCGTGAGCTGCAGAAGCCCCTGGCCGCGACCACCATGGGACTCATCTACGTCAACCCCGAGGGCCCCGAAGGCGAACCCGATCCGGTCAAGGCCGCGATCGACATCCGCGAGACCTTCGGACGGATGGCCATGAATGACGAGGAGACCGTCGCTCTCATCGCCGGTGGACACACCTTCGGCAAGACGCACGGTGCCGGCCCCGAATCTCACAAGGGCGCCGACCCGGAGGCCGCCCCGCTCGAAGAGCAGGGTCTGGGCTGGAAATCCGACTTCGGTTCGGGCCAGGGCAATGACTCCATCGGCTCGGGCATCGAGGTCACGTGGACCTACCACCCGACCCGCTGGGACAACGAGTTCTTCCACATCCTCTTCGCCTACGAGTGGGAGGTCTTCGAGAACGAAGGCGGACACCTGCAGTGGCGGCCCAAGGACGGCGGCGGAGACGATATGGTCCCGATGGCCCAGGGCGACGGACGCCGCGAGCCCCGCATGCTCACCACCGACCTGTCGCTGCGCTTCGATCCCATCTACGAGAAGATCTCCCGCCGCTTCAAGGATGATCAGAAGGCGTTCGAGGACGCCTTCGCCCGCGCCTGGTTCAAACTCACCCACCGCGATATGGGTCCCGCGACCCGTTACCTCGGTCCCGAAGCTCCGGCCGAGGAGCTCATCTGGCAGGACCCGGTCCCGGCCGGAACTCCGCTCGATGACGCCGGCCTCGAAGCCGTCAAGGCCGCTGTCCGTGAGTCCGGTCTGACCGTCTCGCAGCTCGTATCGACGACCTGGGCCGCCGCGTCGTCCCACCGCGTCTCGGATATGCGCGGCGGAGTCAACGGCGGTCGTCTGCGCCTCGAACCGCAGCGCAGCTGGGAGGCCAACGAGCCTGCCAAGCTCGCCGAGGTGCTCCCGGTACTCGAGGGCATCGCCGAGTCCACCGAAGCATCGTTTGCCGATGTGCTGGCGATCGCCGGTGCCGTCGGAGTCGAGTCCGCTGCCGCTGCGGCCGGTCACCCGGTTACGGTTCCGGTCTCCACGGGTCGCGGCGACGCCACCCAGGAGCAGACCGATGTCGACTCCTTCGGCTACCTCGAGCCGACCCACGACGGCTTCCGGAACTACCTCACCGAGGGCCTTCCGCTCAAGGCCGAGTACCTCCTGCTCGACAAGGCCAGCCTGCTGGGTCTGACCCCGCCCGAGCTCACGGTCCTCATCGGCGGACTCCGCGTCCTCGGTGTGAACTACGAGGACTCCGCTCTCGGTGTCTTCACCGACCGGCCCGGAGAACTGACGAACGACTTCTTCGTCAATCTGCTCGAGCTCGGCAACGTCTGGAAGCCCGTCGGACCGTCCGAGACCGCCAATGTCTACGAGTGCTTCTCCCCCTCGGGCGAGAAACTCTGGACCGGCAGCCGGATCGACCTCCTGTTCGGAGCGAACTCCGAGCTGCGCGCGATCGCCGAGGTCTACGGCTCGGATGACGCGAACGAGAAGTTCGTCGCCGACTTCGTCAGGGCCTGGACGAAGCTCGTCGAAGCCGATCGCTTCGACCTCAAGCGCTGATCCGGCGACGGTCGCCGAGGTGACCGACGCGTCAGCATGACGATGCCCCCACCGATCGGTGGGGGCATCGTCTGTGCCGCACTGATATCAGCAGCGTTCACTCGTCCCGGTTGAGCACGGCGAATCCGGTGAAGATCCGGTCGAAGTGCGCGACGGCTGCGTTCTCGATCGTCGTCTCGTCGGTGCCTGCCGAGGTGGTGTCAGCGCTCGCGTCCGATCCGTCGGAGTCGGAGGCGCTGCCGTCCGAGCTGGATCCATCGGAGCCGGACCCGTCGGAGGAGTCCCCGGAGTCGGTGCTGCCGTTCTGGTTTCCCGGCATTCCGTTGGACTGTCCGCCGGGCATGCCGCCGCCGTTGGACTGCCCGCCGGGCATGCCTCCGCCGTCGGACTGTCCGCCGCCGTCCTGAGCACCGCCCTGTTGGCCGCCCATTCCGCCGAGTCCGTTCTGGCCTCCCGGGCCCTGGCTCGTCCCCGAATCATTCGACGCTGTTGCCGCCGATACCCCGATCGCTCCCCCGGCGAGACCGCCGACGACGAACAGGGCCGAACCGGCGAGCACCGCCGGGACGAGCGGGACTCTCCGCTTCTGCTTCCGCGGTCCTGCGGTGCTGCCGAACTGTGTACTCTGCGCAGACTGTTCGTAGGGGTTCACCCACGGCCGCTGACCCTCCGGGACCCCGGCCTGCGGATCGGGTGCCGAGCGCGTGGTCTGCTCGGCCCATCCGTTCGCACGGCCTTGGTCGGCCGGTGGCGATTGCATTGCCCAGTTGGGTCCGGCATGAGGTCCTGCCGTGCCCTGCGCTTCGATCCTGCGAGTGGTGTCCGCGCCGTTCGAGTCCGGCGCTGCATTCTCCGCGTGGTTCCGGTTCTCCTCGTGGTTGCGGTTCTGGTCGGGGTTCTGGTTCTCGGTCATGGAATCTCCTCTGGTTGTCGGTGATACCACTCTCGGCCCCCTCGCTGTAGCCCGTCCCGGTCGTGCCTGTGGCCAGCCTGTGCGATTGGCCTCAAGCCGCAGGCAGGCGCAGCTCGAAGGTCGTACCCGCGTCCGTGCTCGACATCGAGATGCCGCCGCGCATGAGTTCGACGAGTCCGGCGGCGATCGACAGTCCCAGCCCCGAGGAACCTCCCTTGGCTCCGTCCTGCCGTGTCCGCGAGGGGTCTCCACGCACGAAGCGGTCGAAGACTCGGTCCCGGATCTCGGGCGGAATGCCCTGACCATCGTCGCTGATGCGGATCGCCACGACATCGCTGGGCAGCTGGCCGGAGACCGGTTTCCGGGTCGCCAGTGCCTCGACGTGCACGTTGGTGCCGGGCGGCGTGTGCACGCAGGCGTTCGTGAGCACGATCGACACGACCCGGCGGACCTGATCGGCTGCTCCGCGCACCTCGAGGGCCTCCGGGGGGACATCGAGGGAGATCGCATGGTCGGGATTGACCACATGGACATCCTCGACGAGTTCGACGAGCAGTGAGGAGACGTCGACGGTGTCCTCTCTCGTCGGCTGGCGGCCGGCTTCGAGCCGAGCGAGGAGAAGGAGATCATCGACGAGGGACGACATCCGCATCGCTCCGGAATCGATCTTGCCCAAGGAGGTGGTCACCTCGGCGGGCAGAGCATCACGGTACGGGCGGGTGAGGTCGGCCCAACCGCGGATCGTCGCGATCGGAGTGCGCAGCTCATGGGAGGCGTCGGCAACGAAGCGGCGCATCTGCTCCGTGCCGCGGTAGCGCTCCTCGAGGGCGGATCCGACATGGTCGAGCATCCGGTTGACCGAGGCTCCCACATCGCCGACCTCCGTGCCCGGCACCGCGAGCTCGGCGGGAACCCGCAGGGCGAGCTCGGGTTTGCCGGCACTCAGCTCGAGGTCGGTGACCTCCCTGGCAGTGCGCGCGACGTCGCGCAGGTCCCGCAGCTGGCGATGGATGATCACGGCCATGAGCGCGGCCGTGGCGATGACGCCGAAGAGGACGACGAACGCGGTCGTCCACGCCGTGCGCTCGAGCGCGGAATCGACGTTGCCCTGCGGGACGCCGTAGACAGTGGTGGTTCCGCCGTCGTCGAAGGCCACGACCCGGTAGGCGCCGAACCCGGGCACCCGCACGGACTCATGGGCGGACGAGGCGCCGCCGGGTTCGACCTCGAGCAGGGCGTCGATCGCTTCTGCGGACAGCGCGCGCGGACGGGTCAGTCCCGCCTCGGCGATGAGTCCCTCTCCCCCGTCACCGGAATCAACGACGACGAGAGCTCCGTCGCCGACCCCCGGCTGGAAGAGATAGCGCAGAGCCGAATCGACCGCCGCCGCCGAGTCGTCGCCCCCACCGGAGGTGCCCGTGTTGCCGCTCGCCCCGGGGCCCGCGCCGGGGCCGTCTCCCGAACGTGCATGCGAGGTCATCGATGTCAGTTGGGCGTCGAGGTCGGTCATCAGCGAACCGCGCACGCTCAGCCAGGAGGCGGTGCCGATTCCGGCGCCGACGAGGAGGAGGACGAGTCCGGCGAGGACGATGAGCCTCGTCTGCAGCCGCCACCGGCGCAGCGTCACTGTTCCGCCCGCATGATGTAGCCGGCCCCGCGCTTGGTGTGGAAGAGGTTCGGCAGGTCGGGGAACGGGGTGTCGATCTTCTTCCGCAGGTAGGAGACGTAGAGTTCGACGATGTTGCCGTTGCCGCCGAAGTCGTAGTCCCACACGCGATCGAGGATCTGGGCCTTCGACAGCACCACCCGCGGGTTGCGCATGAACAGCAGCAGCACCTCGTATTCGCGTGCCGTCAGCTCGATCGGATGACCGGCGCGGGTGACCTCGTGGGAGCGTTCGTCGAGTTCGAGGTCACCCACGCGCAGCACGTCATCCTCATCGACTGGACCGTTCGAGATCCCCCGGCGCAGGCGCACCTCGATCCTGGCGATGACCTCGTCGAGGTTGAACGGCTTCGTCACGTAGTCGTCCCCGCCCAGCCGCAGACCCGTCAGCCGGTCGTCGACCTCGTCTCTGGCCGAGAGGAAGACCACCGGAGTGTCGATGCCCTCTCCCCTGACCTTCTCGATGACGGCGAAACCGTCGAGGTCGGGCAGCATCACGTCGAGGACGATCGCGTCGAAGTGCTCGCTGCGGGCCAGCGCCACTGCCTCGCGGCCCGTGCCGACTCCCTCGGCTTCCCACCCGCGAACCTGGCAGGCCATGACGAGGAGCTCGGCGAGGTTCGCTTCGTCGTCGACGATGAGGATGCGCGCCGGTGGATTCGCTGTCGGGTTCATAACTCGATTATCCCCTCAACCCGCACTGAGATCGTAGAGCGAAACGGAGTCGACGGTCGTCGCCTCGTAATTCGCCTCGACCCAGTCCGCGATCTGGGATGAGGCAGAGTCCGAGCCCCCGCCGGGACCTTGGCCGCCGGAACCCGATCCGATGTAGTAGTGGATCTTGCCTTCGGACACGAGCTGCTTGAACTCGGCGAGGGTCGGCGAAGGGTCGGTGCCGTTGAAGCCGCCGATCCCCATCACGGGTTCTTCGAGCGAGAGCTGGTATCCCGCCGCCTGGTTCGCCCCCGTCGTCGCCGCCACCCACGTGTAGTCCGCGGCATCCTGTTCGAGCAGCTGTGTGAGTTCGTCCGAGGGGTCGGAGGCGCCCAGCAGACCGCCCATTCCGCCTCCGCCGCCGGCGCCGCCGGGCATCCCACCGGTGCCGCCCCTGCCGGCTTCGGAATTGCCTGCCCCGCCGGGCGTGCCATCCGTGCCGCCGCCCGGCCCGGCTCCTCCGCCGGGCATTCCGCCACCGCCGGGTCCACCGCCCAGACCTGCGCTCGTGCCGGCGATCGTGACGATCGATCCCTGCGTCGTCCCGGCGATCGTGCGCACGGCCAGCTGAGCCGGAATCGCGGCGCTGCCGAGGACGGCCAGCGCGACGAGCACCGAGGCGAGCGCCGTGCCGAACCGCCGGTGCGCGGTGACGATGAGAACCAGAGCGCCGAGGATCGAGACGATGAGCACGCACCAGCGCAGGATGCTCGGAATCCCGGTCATCTCCGAGCTGATGATGAACTGCCACGCCCCGGTCAGGGCCCAAGCCACTGCCAGCAGCAGACGCGGGAGGAATCCGTCACGAGCGAGCAGCACCGCGACGGCGAGGCCGATGACGGCGGCGATCGCGGGAATGAGCGCGACCGTGTAGTACTCGTGGACGATCCCGTTCATATTCGACAGCACGAGCCACGTGACGATCAGCCACGCACCCCACATGAGCAGTCCCGCACCGAGGCTGCCCGTGCCGATTGCGCCGGACGCGCTCACCGCACGGCCGGTTCCCTGGTCACCGTCCGTGACGGTGGGAACACGGCGACGGCGGGCCACCTCGGCGAGGGTGAGGAGAACGATCGTCACGACCAGGAAGAACAAGGCGGTGGGCAGGAACCACGACGCCTGCTGGCCGAAGCTGCCGGTGAAGAGGCGGGTGATTCCCGTTTCGCCCCATCCGCCGCCCTGACCGCCGCCTCCTCCGCCGACGGACCCGGTCTCGTTGCCGGTCAGCCGTCCGAAGCCGTTGTAGCCGAAGGTGAGTTCGAGGAAGGAGTTCGACTGGGAGCCGCCGACGTAAGGGCGGGAGCCGGCGGGGGTGAGTTCGACGAGGGCGATCCACCAGCCGGCGCTGACGATCATCGACCCGAGCGGGACGAGCAGCCACAGCAGGCGACGGGGCCAGGAGGTGCGGGCGAAGAGCACCCAGGCCACAGCGAGGCCGGGGACGATGAGGAGGACCTGGAACTGTTTGGTCAGGAAGCCCAGCCCGAGGCAGACCCCGGCGAGGACGAGCCAGCCGACGATGCGGCGGGCCGAGCGTCGCCGGCGGGCCTCGGTGAGCGTGCGCAGGGCGTGCTGGGTCGCGACGACCGCACCGATCATCAGAGTCACCAGCAGCGCGTCCGGGTTGTTGAACCGGAACATCATCGCCACGACCGGGGAGACGGCGAAGATCGCACCGGCACCCAGCGCGGCGGCCTTCTCAAGCCCCGGACCGACATGGGGCCGCAGGCTCAGCCGCAGCGAATGGACGACGAGGAGCACGCTCACCCCGGCCAGGAGGACCTGGGGCAGCAGCATCGAGAACGATGAGAAGCCGAAGACTCGGGCGCTCAGGGCCATCAGCCACAGGGAGGCCGGGGGTTTGTCGACGGTGATCGCGTTCGCCGAGTCGAGCGAGCCGAAGAGGAACGCCTCCCAGTTCTCCGATCCGGCCTGCACGGCCGCCGCATAGAAGGAGTTCGCCCAGCCGTTGGCCGTGAGGTTGAAGAGGAAGGCCGCGATCGTGCCGAGTGTGAGCACGGTGAGCGTGATCGGGTACCAGTGCCGTCGCAGTCCGCGGCTGCGGGCATATCGGGTGGGGGTCTCAGACATGGTCGATGTCCTTCTCGTTCGAGTTTGCCGTTCCGGCTGCAGCAGGCGTGGTCGCGCGGTGGGCGCTGTGGTGGGAACCACGGGCGAAGACCCATGTGCGCATGAGCACGAACCGGACCACAGTGGCGGCGAGGTTCGCCGCCGTCAGCACGGCGAGGGTGCCGACGGTCGCCCACGGCCCGGTGAATCCGTCAGCGACGACCAGGCCCGCCGAGGTGAAGGCCAGGCACAGGCCGAAGGCCGCCAAGCCCTTCACCTGGGAGGTCAGGCGGCGGTGCGGAGATCTCGCTCCGAATGTGTGTCCCCGGTTGAGAGCCGTGTTCGCAATCGTCGAAAGGAGCAGCGCAAGCATGTTCGCCGCGGGTTCCGAGACGAATTGGATGCCGAGGAGGAACAGCACGGCGTAGAGCACGGTGCTGATGATCCCGACGTCGATGAAGTGGAGGATCTGAGCTCCGGTGTTCGGTGCGGGGACGGTGTGACTGACCCGGGTGGGTCCGCCGGTGAGCAGCCGGACGATGCCCTTGATGTCCTTCCACGCCGTGCTGACCACGTCGACTGAGGAGTCCGGGTCGTCCGTCCAGTCCGTGCCGAACTCGTGGATGCGGTACCCGGCCCACTCGGCGCGAGCGAGCAGCTCAGTGTCGAAGAACCACTCGGAATCCTCGACCTGCGGCAGCAGTTCCTTCGCTGCCCGTGCCGACAGCGCTTTGAAACCGCATTGGGCGTCGCTGAACCCGACTCCGAGGCTGAGCTTGAGCAGTCGGTTGTAGCAGCGGGAGATGATCTCGCGTCTGATCCCGCGTTCGACCGCCACACCGAGCTGCAGGCGCGAGGCGATGGCGACATCGGCCAGCCCCGACCGGATGATCTCGACCATCGGGTCGAGGACGCGGATGTCTGTGGCCAGATCCACGTCCGTGTAGGCGACGACGTCCGCCGACGAGGCCTGCCACACCTGGTTCAATGCGCGACCGCGGCCCTTCTGTTCGAGGCGGACGTACTCGACCTGCGGATGCGTCGCCGCCAGGGTCGCGGCGATGATCGCAGTCTCATCGGTGCTCGCATTGTCGGCGATGATGATCGTGACCTCGGTGCCGCGGGCGGGTTCGACGGCCAAGAGGGTCTCGATCGAGGCGGCCAGCGAGGCCTCCTCGTTGTACACCGGGACGACGAGGTCGACAGTCGTGGTCGGTCGGATGGTCGTGTCTGCTGTCTGCGTCTCCGGCTGCCGCCAGGCGCTGCTCTCATGTCTCATGCCCTCCACATTCGCTGCGGTCGATAGGCCCAGCATTGGTCGAAGCTGTGGCCCTGCTGTGGAGTCCTCGTCACGACAGTCCTCCCTGCTCGCAGATGTGAAGACCGCTACACTGGGCACCATGGCCGACGACGATTCCCCTCCTCCTCAGCGGCGCATCCGCGCCTCCGACCAGGACCGCGACGATGTCCTCTCAGTGATCACCGATGCCGTGACGAACGGCCGCCTCGATCCCGAGGAGACGACGCAGCGACAGGATGACGCCATCGGAGCGAAATTCCTCGACGAGCTCATCCCCCTCATCGACGACCTGCCCGAAGGAGACTCGCTCCACCGGAGGCTCGCCCGCCAGACCGGCCGGACACCTGGTCCCACAGATCCGGGGTCCCAGCTGCAGCGGCGCGGACCTGGCGCACTCTCCCCAGCTGCGGAACCGGGATCGGCCTCGCCGATGAACTCCGTGGCCATCATGTCCGGACGTCAGCTCGACGTACCTCCCGGCACCGCCGAGGTCACCACCTACGCCCTCATGGGCGGAGACGACATCGACCTGTGCGAAGTCATGGGTCCCGGAGTGACCGTCGAACTGAACTCATATGCGATGTGGGCCGGCAACGACATCTGGGTGCCCCCGGGAGTGCGCATCCGCGACGAGACCATCAACATCATGGCGGGCAACGAAGTCCGCCGATCCGCGCAGGGTGACGGGTCCAACGGGACCGTGATCCTCAAGGGCTTCTCCCTCATGGCCGGACATGACGTCCGGCTCGCCAAAGGCTATCGAGCAAAGGATCAGGGTCAACTGGAATGAAGATCGGTGTACTCACCTCGGGAGGTGACTGCCCGGGCCTCAACGCTGTCATCCGCGGCATCGTCCGCAAAGGCATCCGCGCCTATGACGCGGAGTTCGTCGGCATTCGCGACGGCTGGCGGGGTCTGCTCGACGACGACATGGTCGATATGACCATGCTCGACGTGCGCGGACTGTCCGGACGCGGGGGAACCATCCTCGGCACCTCCCGCACCCACCCCTATGAGGACGGCGGACCCGAGCGGATGCGGGAGGTCATGGCCGCCCACGGCATCGATTCGCTCATCGCCATCGGCGGCGAAGGCACCCTGGCCGGCGCCTCACGTCTGGTCCATGAAGAGGGCCTGCACATCGTCGGCGTGCCCAAGACCATCGACAACGACCTCGGCAACACGGATTACACTTTCGGCTTCGACACCGCACAGTCCATCGCCACCGAGGCCATCGACCGACTTCGCACCACCGCAGAGTCCCACCACCGCTGCATGGTCATCGAGGTCATGGGACGCAATGTCGGATGGATCGCGCTGCACGCCGGCATGGCCGCAGGCGCACACGCGATCCTCATGCCCGAGTTCCCCGTCTCCTTCGAACAGATCTCGGACTGGGTGCGCTCGGCCAGGGACCGTGGGCGCGCACCTATCGTCGTCGTCGCCGAAGGGTTCACCCCCGAAGGATTCGACTCACAGGTCGCCGACCACGGCGTCGACAACAAGGGACGGGTCCGCCTCGGCGGGATCGCGAACTACCTGGCCCCGAAGATCGAGGAGATCACCGGCATCGAATCTCGGGCGACGATCCTCGGACACCTGCAGCGAGGCGGCTCCCCCACCGCGTACGACCGGGTCCTGTCGACCCGGTTGGGCATGGCGGCAGCCGACCTCGCCCAGCACGGCCACTGGGGCAAGATGGCCAGCCTCAAGGGCACGGACATCGTCTCGGTCGAGATGTCATCGGCCGTCGACAGCCTCAAGTCCGTGCCGCTGCATCGCTGGGAAGAGGCACAGGTGCTCTTCGGCTGAGTGATTGCGAGAGCTTCACCGAGAAACGGGTGGAGTGTCGAGACTCGGGCGCACACCCGTGTTTCGACACTCAGCCCGTTTCTCGCTGTCGCAGCGTGAATGACGAGAGGGGCATCCACCGTGTGGTGGATGCCCCTCATCGCGTGCCTCTCTCAGACGCTGCGACTCAGCCGTTCAGTCTCAGCTGAACGCACCGTAGTCGTAGTCCTCCAGCGGGATGGCGGAACCGGAATCGGCGCCGACGCCCGCGTAGAAGTCGCCGTAGCTGTTGGTGAACATCTCGGCCTTGGCCTCTTCGGTCGGCTCCACCACGAGGTTGCGGTGAGTCTGCAGGCCGGTGCCGGCAGGGATGAGCTTACCGAGGATGACGTTCTCCTTCAGTCCCATGAGCGTGTCGGACTTGCCTTCCATGGCCGCCTCGGTGAGGACGCGGGTGGTCTCCTGGAAGGACGCGGCCGACAGCCACGACTCGGTGGCCAGCGAAGCCTTCGTGATGCCCATCAGCTCGTCACGAGCCGAGGCCGGCTGGCCGCCTTCGGCGACCACACGACGGTTCTCCGCCTGGTAGCGGCCGCGGTCGACGAGCTCACCGGGCAGCAGGTTCGTGTCACCCGACTCGATCACGGTCACGCGACGCAGCATCTGCCGCACGATGACCTCGATGTGCTTGTCGTGGATGCCCACGCCCTGCGAACGGTAGACCTTCTGAACCTCCTCGACGAGGAAGCGCTCGGCCTCACGGCGACCACGGATACGCAGCACCTGCTTCGGATCGACGGCACCGACGATGAGCTGCTCTCCGGCCTTGACGTGCTGGCCGTCCTCGACCATGAGACGGGCACGCTTGGACACTGCGTGCTCGATCTCCTCGCTGCCGTCATCGGGGGTAATGATGACGAAGCGGGTCTTGCGGCTGTCGTCGATCTTCGCCCGTCCGGTCGCCTCGGCGATGGGGGCGAAGCCCTTCGGTGTGCGAGCTTCGAAGAGCTCGGTCACACGCGGCAGACCCTGCGTGATATCACCGGTCGAAGCGGCGGCACCACCGGTGTGGAACGTACGCATCGTCAGCTGGGTACCGGGCTCACCGATCGACTGGGCAGCGACGGTGCCGATGGCCTCGCCGATGTCGACGAGCTGACCGGTCGCCATCGAGCGACCGTAGTGCTCGGCGGAGATCTGCGCATCGGAATCGGCTGTCAGCACAGAGTGGACCTTGAGCTCCTCGATGCCGTTGGCCACGAGCATATCCACCACAGCGCCGGTGACATCGGACTTCGCCGGCAGGAGCACATTGCCCTCGGCGTCCGTGACATCGGAGACGGTGAGTCGACCGTAGACGCTGGTCTCGGCGTACTCGTGCGGAACCAGGTTACCCTCGTGGTCGCGTTCGGCGATCGGCAGGGTGATGCCCTTGTTCGACTCGGCCTCTGCGGCACGGATGATGACATCCTGCGACACATCGACGAGACGACGGGTGAGGTAACCGGAGTCAGCGGTACGCAGAGCGGTATCGGCCAGACCCTTACGAGCACCGTGCGAGGCGATGAAGTACTCGAGCACGGCGAGTCCCTCACGGTAGTTCGACACGATCGGACGCGGGATGATCTCACCCTGCGGGTTCGTCACCAGACCACGCATACCGGCCAGCTGACGCACCTGCATCCAGTTGCCGGATGCGCCGGACTCGACCAGGCGCAGCACCGAGTTCTCCGCGGGGAAGTTCGTGCGCATGATCTGGTCGACCTTCTCGGTCGTCTCAGTCCACAGCTTGACGAGCTCGTTGCGACGCTCGTCGTCGGTCAGTGCACCGAGTTCGTACTGCTGCTGAACCTTCGTGTCGATGACTTCGGCATCGTCGATGATCTCGGTCTTCGCCTCGGGTGAGACGACGTCCGACATTGCGATGGTGATGCCGGAGCGGGTAGCCCAGTGGAAGCCGCCGGCCTTGAAGTTGTCCAGCGTGTGTGCGACCTCGACCTTCGGGTATTCCTCGGCCAGGTGGTTGACGATCCGGCTCAGGGCCTTCTTGTCGATCGTCGAGTTCACGAAGGCGTAGTCGGCAGGCAGGTACTCGTTGAACGTCGCGCGACCGAGAGTGGTCTGCACGTCCAGCGGGTCTCCGGCCTCCCAGCCCTCGGGAAGATCCATGTCCGCGCTGGGAACGACGTCTTCCAGGCGGATGGTGATCGGCGAGCCCAGGTCGAGCTCTCCGTGGTCGAAGGCCATGATGGCTTCGCCCATTCCGGAGAACGCGCGTCCTTCGCCGGGCAGTCCCTTGCGCTCGGAGGTGAGGTGGAACAGACCGATGATCATATCCTGCGAAGGCATGGTCACGGGCTTGCCGTCCGAGGGCTTGAGGATGTTGTTGGCCGAGAGCATGAGGATGCGGGCCTCGGCCTGCGCCTCGGGGCTCAGCGGCAGGTGCACAGCCATCTGGTCACCGTCGAAGTCAGCGTTGAAAGCCGAGCAGACGAGCGGGTGCAGCTGGATGGCCTTACCCTCGATGAGCTGCGGCTCGAACGCCTGGATGCCCAGGCGGTGCAGGGTCGGTGCACGGTTGAGCAGCACCGGGTGTTCGGTGATGACCTCTTCGAGGACGTCCCACACCTGCGGATGCTGACGCTCGACCATGCGCTTGGCCGACTTGATGTTCTGAGCGTGGTTGAGATCGACCAGACGCTTCATCACGAAGGGCTTGAACAGCTCCAGCGCCATGGTCTTGGGCAGACCGCACTGGTGCAGGTGCAGCTGCGGACCGACGACGATGACCGAACGGCCCGAGTAGTCCACACGCTTACCGAGCAGGTTCTGACGGAAACGTCCCTGCTTGCCCTTGAGCATGTCCGACAGCGACTTGAGCGGGCGGTTGCCCGGTCCGGTCACCGGGCGTCCGCGACGTCCGTTGTCGAACAGCGAGTCCACGGCCTCCTGCAGCATCCGCTTCTCGTTGTTGACGATGATCTCGGGAGCACCGAGGTCGAGCAGACGCTTGAGGCGGTTGTTGCGGTTGATGACACGACGGTAGAGGTCGTTGAGGTCCGAGGTCGCGAAGCGTCCACCGTCGAGCTGGACCATCGGGCGCAGCTCCGGCGGGATCACCGGGACGACGTCGAGGACCATGCCCTCGGGGTTGTTGTCGGTGGTCAGGAACGCGTTGACGACCTTGAGCCGCTTGAGTGCACGGGTCTTGCGCTGTCCCTTGCCGGTGGCGATGAGCTCACGCAGCTTCTCCGCTTCGCCTTCGAGATCGAAGTCGATGAGGCGCTTCTGGATCGCCTCGGCGCCCATGGCACCGGTGAAGTACAGGCCGAAGCGGTGGAACATCTCGCGGTACAGGCTCTCGTCACCTTCGAGGTCGTTGACCTTGAGGTTCTTGAACCGATCCCACACCTGCTCGATACGGTCGACCTCGCGGTCGGCGTTCTTGCGCAGCTTGTCCATTTCCTTCTCGGCGGTGTCGCGCAGCTTCTTCTTGGCCTGGGCGGTTCCGCCTTCGGCCTCGAGCGCGGCGAGATCCTCTTCGAGCTTCTTGGCACGACGGTCGATGTCAGCGTCACGGCGGGTGCCGATCTGCTGCTTCTCGACGTCGATCTTGTTCTGCAGGCTCGGCAGATCACGGTGACGGGAATCCTCGTCGACCGAGGTGATCATGTAGGCCGCGAAGTAGATGACCTTCTCGAGGTCCTTCGGAGCCAGGTCCAGCAGGTAGCCCAGACGAGAGGGCACACCCTTGAAGTACCAGATATGGGTCACGGGAGCGGCGAGCTCGAGGTGGCCCATCCGCTCACGACGCACCTTGGCACGGGTCACCTCGACGCCGCAGCGTTCGCAGATGATGCCCTTGAAGCGGACTCGCTTGTACTTTCCGCAGGCGCACTCCCAGTCACGGGTGGGGCCGAAGATCTTCTCGCAGAAGAGTCCGTCCTTCTCCGGCTTCAGGGTGCGGTAGTTGATGGTCTCAGGCTTTTTCACCTCACCGTGTGACCAGCCGCGGATGTTCTCCGTGGTGGCAAGACCGATGCGCAGTTCATCAAAGAAATTGACGTCAGGCACGTAAATCCTCTTTCCTGGCGATGAACGAATCGTTCATCAAAAAGTTGTGTCGGTTGAAGTGGAAGTCCTCAGACTTCTTCTACGGTTTGTGCTTCGCGGCGGGAGAGGTCGATGCCGAGCTCTTCGGCTGCGCGGTAGACTTCGTCCTCCGACTCGCCCATCTCGACATGGCCTCCGTCGGAAGACAGGACTTCGACGTTGAGGCACAGGGACTGCATCTCCTTGATGAGGACCTTGAACGACTCCGGGATTCCCGGGTCGGGCAGGTTCTCACCCTTGACGATGGCTTCGTAGACCTTCACACGGCCGGGGATGTCATCGGACTTGATCGTCAGAAGCTCCTGCAGGGTGTAGGCGGCGCCGTAGGCCTCGAGGGCCCAGACTTCCATCTCACCGAAGCGCTGACCACCGAACTGCGCCTTACCACCGAGCGGCTGCTGGGTGATCATCGAGTACGGTCCGGTCGAACGCGCGTGGATCTTGTCGTCGACGAGGTGGTGGAGCTTGAGCATGTACATGTAGCCGACCGAGATCGGGTACGGGAACGGCTCACCGGAGCGGCCGTCGAACAGCTGAGCCTTGCCCGAGGAGTCGATGAGGCGGTCCCCATCGCGGTTCGGGGTCGTCGAATCCAGCAGTCCGCGCAGCTCCTGCTCGTGCGCACCGTCGAAGACCGGGGTGGCCAGGTTGGTGCCGGCCTCGGCTTCGCGAGCGGCATCGGGCAGCTCGGCAGCCCACTCGGGGTTGCCCTCGATCTTCCAGCCCTGCTTCGAGATCCATCCGAGGTGGACTTCGAAGACCTGACCGATGTTCATACGGCGGGGAACACCGTGCGGGTTGAGGATGACGTCGACGGGGGTGCCGTCGGCGAGGAACGGCATGTCCTCGACCGGCAGGATCGTCGAGATGACGCCCTTGTTTCCGTGACGGCCGGCCATCTTGTCGCCGATGGTGATCTTGCGGCGCTGGGCCACGTAGACGCGGACCATCTGGTTGACGCCGGGCGAGAGCTCGTCGTCGTCCTCACGGTCAAAGACGCGGACACCGATGACGGTGCCGATCTCGCCGTGGGGAACGCGCAGCGAGGTGTCGCGGACCTCACGGGACTTCTCACCGAAGATCGCGCGCAGCAGGCGCTCTTCCGGGGTCAGCTCGGTCTCACCCTTCGGGGTGACCTTGCCGACGAGGATGTCACCGTCGGTGACCTCGGCGCCGATGCGGATGATTCCGCGATCGTCGAGATCGGCCAGAGCGTCGGGCGAGATGTTCGGGATGTCCCGAGTGATCTCTTCGGCACCGAGCTTGGTGTCGCGCGCATCGACCTCGTGCTCCTCGATGTGGATCGAAGAGAGCACATCGTCCTGAACGAGACGCTGCGAGAGGATGATCGCATCCTCGTAGTTGTAGCCTTCCCAGGACATGAACGCCACGAGGAGGTTCTTGCCCAGAGCCATCTCGCCGTTCTCGGTGGACGGCCCGTCGGCGAGGACGGTTCCGGCCTCGACGCGGTCGCCTTCGTCGACGAGGATGCGCTGGTTGTACGAGGTGCCGTGGTTCGACCGCTTGAACTTCGCCGCCTTGTAGGTCAGCTGGGTTCCGTCGTCGGCGAGCACGGTGACGTAGTCGGCCGAGACCTCGGTGATGACACCGGACTTCTCAGCGGTGATGACATCGCCGGCGTCGACGGCGGCACGGTATTCCATGCCGGTGCCCACGACCGGGGATTCGGCCATCACCAGCGGCACGGCCTGACGCTGCATGTTCGCACCCATGAGGGCGCGGTTGGCGTCGTCGTGCTCGAGGAACGGAATCAGAGCCGAAGCCACAGACACCATCTGACGTGCGGAGACGTCCATGAAGTCGATCTGGTCGTGCTGGACCAGCTCTGCCTCACCGCCGCCGCCCTTCGGACGGGCCAGGACCTCGACCTCGGCGAAACGCTGGTGGTCGGTCAGCGGTGCGTTGGCCTGGGCGATGTTGAACTCGAGTTCGTCATCGGCGGTCAGGTACTGCGTCTCATCGGTCACGACACCGTCGACGACCTTGCGGTAAGGCGTCTCGATGAAGCCGAAGGGGTTGATGCGGGCGTAGGACGCCAGCGAACCGATCAGACCGATGTTCGGACCTTCGGGGGTCTCGATCGGGCACATGCGGCCGTAGTGCGAGGGGTGCACGTCACGGACTTCCATGGCGGCACGGTCACGCGAGAGACCGCCGGGTCCCAGTGCGGAGAGACGGCGCTTGTGGGTCAGACCCGCGAGCGGGTTGTTCTGATCCATGAACTGCGAGAGCTGCGAGGTGCCGAAGAACTCCTTGATCGCGGCCACCACGGGGCGGATGTTGATCAGGGTCTGCGGGGTGATCGCCTCGACGTCCTGAGTGGTCATGCGCTCACGCACGACGCGTTCCATCCGGGACAGACCGGTGCGGATCTGGTTCTCGATGAGCTCGCCGACGGCACGGATGCGGCGGTTGCCGAAGTGATCGATGTCGTCGAGCTTGACGCTGATCTCGACCTCTTCGCCGTCGCGGGTGCCCTTGGCCGTGTCCACTCCGGCGTGCAGAGACACGAGGTAGCGAATGGTGGCCACGACGTCCTCGGTGGAGAGCACCGAGTCCGACAGCGGGGCTTCGACGCCGAGCTTGCGGTTGACCTTGTAGCGGCCGACCTTGGCCAGGTCGTAGCGCTTCGGGTTGAAGTACAGGTTGTTGAGCAGGTTGCGAGCGGCCTCAGCGGTCGCGGGCTCTGCCGGGCGCAGCTTCTTGTAGATGTCGAGCAGCGCTTCGTCCTGCGTGGTGACGGTGTCCTTGGCCATCGTCTCGCGGATCGATTCGAACTCGCCGAACTCTTCGAGGATCTTCGCTTCGGACCAGCCGAGGGCCTTGAGCAGAACCGTCACGGACTGCTTGCGCTTGCGGTCGAGGCGAACACCGACCTGGTCGCGCTTGTCGACCTCGAACTCCAGCCAGGCACCGCGGGACGGGATGATCTTCGCGGTGAAGATGTCCTTGTCCGTGGTCTTGTCGACGCTGGATTCGAAGTAGGCGCCGGGCGAACGCACGAGCTGGGAGACGACGACGCGCTCGGTGCCGTTGACGATGAACGTGCCCTTGTCGGTCATGAGGGGGAAGTCACCCATGAACACGGTCTGGCTCTTGATCTCGCCCGTGTTGTTGTTCATGAACTCGGCGGTGACGTACAGCGGCGCCGAGTAGGTCATATCGCGTTCCTTGCACTCATCGATCGAGTACTTGGGAGCTTCGAACCGGTGCTCGCGGAACGACAGCGACATGGATCCGCCGAAGTCTTCGATCGGCGAGATCTCTTCGAAGATGTCTTCGAGTCCCGAGGTGGTTGCGACTGAGTCGTCCCCGATCTCGATGGCCTCGGCGACGCGGTCCTGCCACGCCTCCGATCCGATCAGCCAATCGAAGCTGTCCGTCTGCAGACCGAGCAGATCGGGAACCTCGAGGGGCTCGCGAATCTTCGCGAAGGAAATTCTCTTGGGGGGATTAGCGGTCCTGGTGTTGTCGTTGGCGGCGGCCAATTGGTTCCTTCCGAGTGCTTCACCATCTGATACTTCGTCTGCCCACTCGCTCCGGCGACGTCCACGGGGTGTGTCAAATTTCGACTCCCGGCGTCGGCATGGTTCACTTGAGTGGAAATGCTGTGCCCACCGCTATATGAAGGCACACCACAGGCAGAACGATGCAAATATCAAGCTTATAGCATCAGGTCAAGCCTGGCAAGACGGACGGTTTCAGGGCACATTCTTCGAATACAGTCCCACCCATGCCCAGGTGCCGAATCCCGCCTGATCGGAGATCGCCAGCATCCACGAGTTCTCCACGGCGTTCCAGGTGTACACGCGCTCGTCCGCCGAATGCTGCGCGAGGCTGCGGTGATTGGCGACCTTGAGCCGGGCACCGAGGCGGTGCCCCCGGTGCTCGCTGAGCACCGGGGTTCCTCCTTGCCAGCCCACGGTCGGCCTGTCGGCTGAGGACCCGACCTGTGTGTACCCCGCCGGTTCCCCGTCGAGGAGGGCGAGTGCCGTGGCCATGGATTCTCCCTTGGCCATCTTCTCTGCGTCGAGGGCCCTCACGTGCTCGCCGTCCCAGCTCTCCTCTCCCCCGTTACCTTTTAAGTAGCCCCATCATCCGTCAGGATAGAAGGGGTCGCTGG